>JAUIJR010000059.1 GCA_030431075.1 Polyangia bacterium
CTCGACGGTGATCTCGTAGGGCGCGCTCATCGGGTCGGGCAAGCTCACCGGCACCGAGACGCTGCCGCCGGCGGGGATCGGCGTCGTCGTGAACACCGTGCCGAGCAAGCCGACCTCGGCGTCGTAGATCGAGATGGCCACGCCGGGGCCGACACCCAGACAGCCTTGGTTGAGCACCTTGATGACCAAGCCGACGTCCGGGCAGGCCGCGCCGTCGATGATGATGTCCGTGGGGACCAAGTCCGGCGCGCAAAGGGAGTCGAGACCGCCTTGGCCGTTTCGGCGGTAGCTGTTTTCCGGGTCTCCCGCGGGGAACAGCCAGTTCGCGGCTTCGACCGTGGGGACCGTGCCGTCCACCTCGATGTTGCTCACATGATAGGTGTGCTGGTTCCAGATCGGCCGGGTGCCGACCCAGTTGTCGAGACGGTCCTCGAAGACCTCGATGCCGGCGTCGCCGATGGCCCCTTGGCCCGACTCGTTGTTGGTGCTGACGATGATCTCCGCTTTGAAATCACCGTCGACGTCGGCGATGACCGGGTACTCGGTGCGTGTACGCGAGGAGTTGATGTCCTGGAAGAGCACCTCGCTGTCGTCCATGATGCCGTCGCAGTTCGGGCCGCCCGGGCAGTCGGGCTCGGTGCCCGGGTAGATGCGCAGGTACCACTCGTCACCGTAGATGACCTCGGCTCGGCCGTCACCGTCGAAGTCGAAGACCGAGGACCCAGTGCGCTGCGAGGAGCCGTCTTTGGTCGTCGCGCGCCACAGCTCGGTCAGCCCCGTGCCGGCTTGGTATTGCACGACGAAGTAGCGGTCGCCGCCGGCCGTGCCCAGGTCCGGCCGACCGTCACCGTCGAAGTCCGCGATGTTCGGCGGGCCGCCGGCCCCGCCGGCGGGGATGTTGATCGTGCCCAGCACGCTGCCGTCGAGCCCGTCGTACAAGGAGACCGTGGCCGAGTTGACCACGGCGACTTCGGGCGTGCCGTTGCCGTCGAAGTCGGCGACGCCGCAGTAGCCTTCGCCCCGCCCCGTCGGCCAAAGCTCCGCGCAGGTGAAATCCACGCCCACCGTACCGGTGCAGGTGTAGACGGTGCCTCCGGTGATCAACTCGGGCCGATCGTCGCCGTCGAGATCCGCGACGCAACTCAAGGGCCCGGGCCCACCGTTGCTCCCAGTCGGGCCGTCGGGCATCTCCCACACGATGTTGCCCATGGCGTCGAAGATCGAGCGGCCGTAGGCGATCTCGGGCAAGCCTTGAAGGTCGAAGTTGGCGAGCGAGGGGCTGCCGCTGCGCTTGCTGGTGCCGGTGCTGTGCGCCTCGGACTCCCACAGCGGAGTCCCGTCGCCCGAAACGGCGTAGAGCGTCCCCGAGTCGCCCGGGACGATGACCTCGGGTTGCCCGTCGCCGGTGATGTCGCCGATGGCCGGCGCGCTGCCCGGGTCGGTGCGGTAGGCGGGGTCTGTCAAGGAGAAGACCTTGCTGCCATCCGATCCCGAGATGGCGCGCAAGATGCCGTCGGTCTGGTAGTTGGAGTCCTTGTAGGTGTTGAAGATGATCTCGGGGATGCAGTCGCCGTCGAGGTCCGCGACCATCGGCGTCATCACGCACTGGTAGTAGTCGGGCTCGTCGTCCGACGCGAGCTCGACGTGGTTCCAAGTCGGCTGGCACACGTCGGCCACACACTGCTCCTCTTTTTGGCAGCCGGCCGAGCAGGGCCGCGACTGACGACGACCCCAGGTGAAGCGCGGCACCGGATCGAACACGCCGACCTCGGGCTGGAAGATGCAGCTTTCGTTGGCGAGGTTGGGGACGCACACGCCGAGCTCCGTGTCGCACACTTCATCGGCCTCGCAGTCGGACGCCAAGCTGGTCGCACACGCGGCCGAGGAACAAGGTGCCCCCGGCTCCACGCAGTTCCCCACCGAGCAGACCAAGCCGTTGCCGCAGCACACGTCGCCGCACTCGGGCTGCGTGTCCGGACAGTCGAGCTGACACGCCCCATCGACACAGGCCTCGTAGAGTTCACAGCAGTCGCCGCCACACACTTGCTCGCTCGCACACCCGCCCGTGCTGCTGCTGCTGCTGCTGTCTGCGCTTTCTGAACCCGCCTCGCCGGTGGCGTCCGTGGTGCCGACTTCGCCCACGCCTTCGTCTTCGCTACCGCCATCTCCATCGGCACCGCCCGAGCTGCACGCGGGCGCGGCACACAGCAAGAGGCCCGTCACGCCCAGGCTCAGCTTCGCGCTTCCGGTCACCATCCATCGCCGAGGGTCGATCAACATCGCGCGATCCTACCGAGGCCGAGCGCTTCTGCCTAGGCACGGGGCTCGAGCCCTGATCTTGGTCACGCGCCGGACGCGGACCGCAAGAATTTAGGCAAGCCTCCGGAAACTCGGGCCAAACAGGGGTCACGCCTCTTCGCGCGCGCCGATCAAGTAGTTGATCGAGATTCTCGGCTTCGTGTCGTCGGGGAAACAGCGGTTGAAGCCGGCCGGCCCCGGTACCAAGCCCGCCAAGCGCGCCGCATCGAGCAGCTCGCGTCGTTCGACCGTGTACTGGTTCGAAAGGCCATGCGTGAGGTCATAGGCCATGGTCGGCGTGCGCCCCGGGTCTTCGGCTTGCGTCGGCACGTCGAGGGTATGTAGCTCGATGAAGAGCCAGCCATGGCGCTCGACCAGCGGCGCCCAACGTCGAACGAAGGCGACCAACTCGGACTTGAGGTCGTCGAGGGCGACGGCGTACCCGTCGGCGCTGACGAAGGCGCCGTCGCCGAGGCTCGCCATCGGCGCGCGTGCCTTGGCCGGCCGAAACACCCGGTTGTGCACCAACATCGAGTTGGTGTGCAGCGCGCCTTTGGCCTCGAGCAAGCTGCCGTCGGGCAAGCGCAGCTCGAGGTCCCGAATTCCGGCGGCGAGCTGTGCAGGCTCTCCGATGTCGATCGCCCGGTCGACGACGTAGGCATTGGGGACCCCGGCGCGCGCGAGCGTCTCGCGGGTGATCTCGCGCGACTGCCGGTTGAGGTCGGCCCCGATGAAGTACACGGGGTGTTCGAAGAAGTTCCAGTTGAGGCGGTCGCGCAGCACCTCGTAGCTGTGGCGCAGGTAGCTCCCATCGCCGCAGCCGGTGTCACAGATCGCCGCTGGCCGGTCCTCGCGAGAAAAGAGCCCGACCAAGACCTCGTCGACCGTCCGAAAGTAGAGGTCGTGGGCCCCCCCACTGCCCCATACGTTCATGGGGCGGTCGACGTGGGTCTCGTCCCCTTCGTAGGTGCGTGGGAAGAGTTCGTCGAAGTCGGCGCCGCGGAAGATCAGCTCCTCGGCGCGGCGCAACAAAGGCAGGTAGCTCGTGGTTACGGCGTAGGCCGAGGCGTAAAAGCCGGCCAAGCGTCCCGCCTCGCTAAAGCGACCGGCCGGGCTCAGCCAGCCCAAGGCGCGGGCGAGCGCGAAGCACTCGTCACGGCGCCAAGAGTCCGAGCCGGGAGCGACGGGCGCCTCGGCGACCGAGGTCTCGCGCCCCCGCCCCTCGATGCCAAAGACCCCCCGGCGTCCCCAGGCCACGGCCAAAGGGGCCGCGACCACGCCGTCGAGCATGGCTGCGATCCTCGTGCCGCTTGGGTCCGGGTCGTTGCCGAGGCCCCAGCGGGTCTCGATCTGCTCGACCAGCTCGGCGATCGAGGGCATGCCTTCGATCGCCGGTGCACCGTCGAAGGCGTAGGCGTCGAAGCGCTGCGCCCACGCGAGGGTGCTCTCGAGTCGGTCGAGCCACCGGCCCAGTCCTCGGATCGCCTTCACCGCCTCGTGACCGCGCGGCGAGAGCGTGAGCATCCGCGGCTCCGAGGCCGAGCGTTGCCGGCGGGCCGACCATCCATCGACCCAAGCGCGCGCCGCGAGCGCCCGCAGGGCGATGTCCAGGTAGCCCGGACGCGCCGAGTGCCGCGCGGCGAGCTCGGCCGCGCTGGTCCCCTCGGCCAGCGTGTCGAAGACCCCGCGCCGCCGAAAGGCCGCCAAGATCGGCAGGAGCGCGAGGCCGTCTTGCTGTTCAAAGGCGGCGCGTCGGGAGGCCACCCGTGCCGCGCGGGTCGTGCTGTCGAAGATCGAGCTCACCGGATCCGCAGGCGACCCCTGGCCGCCCGAAGTTCAGTGTAACGAGATGCCTACGCCGAATCCGCGCATCGAGGCGAACGAGGTTCTGCTCGGCGGACTTCACTGCTTCAAGACGAGTTCGCAAGCGGCGACACGCGGTCGCGGCTCTCCCTCGAGACGAAAGCTCACCGTGTAGCCCCCGGGCGCAGGCGGCTCGAAGGCGGGGCAGCCGAGCTTGCCGAGGTAACGACGGGTGTGGGCATCCCCGATGTTCGTGATCTTCGAGCGCATGCGCGTGCGGACCTCGAGCGCACTGCAACGGCTTTGCGCGAGGCGCTCGCCGGCCTCGTCGCGCACTTCGATCGAGTACTCGAGCTGGGCCTCGCCTTCCCACGCCGCGTCGAGATCGGTCCAAAAACTGACGGGGTCGGTGCTCCGAAGATCGAAGTCGTGATCGCCGCCAAGGGCGGGATCGCAACTCGCGCGCGCGACTTCTTCGCCACATGCGCTCAACGCACAACACAGAAGCGCAAGAGTTGAAATCGAAGCGAGGCGGCGCACACCCGCAGCATAACTCCCGCCCGTCGCACCGGGTGCTTTTTGGGGAAGGCGGATAAGATGCCCCGCCAACTGTCGTGTCCTTGGTCTTCCATCGAAATGACCCCGTGGTCCAAGTCGCCCAGCTCGGCGGCCTGGTGTTGGTCCGCATGCACGGGCTGGTGCCGGAGTTGTACGGCGACCCGAACGCCGAGCTCTTGCGGGCGATCGATGCCGCCGCCGCCGCCCCCCGGATCGCACTCATCGCCCGCGTGGTCGATTCGCGGCCGCCGCCCGACGATGCCCGCGAGCGCCTCAACGCAAAGATCATCGAGGTCGCCGACAAGGTCGACTGCGCGGTGGTCTGTCTCGATGGTGGCGGATTTCGTGCCGTCGCCATCCGTGCCTTCCTGGCCGCCCTGCGCGCGCTCAACCGGGTGCGCACCCCCATTCAGATCCGAAGTGACTTCGAGTCCGCACGAAGCGTCCTCGTCGAGGCCCACGCCATGGATGCCGAGACGCTGGCCGAGGTCGATCGTTTTTTTGCGACCCCGCCGGCCGCGTGAGTGCCCCGCCATGAATAGCGAGAATAGCGAGAACAGCGTGAACAGCGTGAACAGCGTGAACAGCGACCCCATCCGTGAAGGCCGCCTCCACGTCGACGAACACGAAGGTCTCGTGCTCGTCGCCTTCGAGCAACTCGTTCCCCGCCTGCACGGCGACCCCGTCCCGCACGTGCTCGCCTCACTCGAACGCGCCGCAGCACGCGAGAAGATCGCCGTGTTCGTACACCTTCGAGATTCCAGCCCACCTGGATCCGAGTCGCGCAAAGCAGCCTTCGCGCGCCTCGGTGAACTGCGCGAGAAGATCGCGGCCGTCGTCGTCATCCTCGATGGCGCGAGCTTGCGGGTCACCGCCTTCCGAAGCTTCTTGGTGGCCGCGCGAATGATGAACCTCGTGCGCCTCCCGATTCACCCCTGTGCCTCCATCGAGCAAGGGCGAAGCGAGCTCGAGATGCGCTACGAGCTCAACGCTCGCCAGCGCAAGGCCATCGACCGTTTCGTTCAGCGGCACAGCGCGTCGGCGGCGTAGAGCGTCGCTCTTCCCTCGCGGACGAAGGCCGCGAGCCCGAGCTTCGCTTCGCGCGCGAGCTCGACGGCCAAGCTGGTCGGGGCCGAAACCGCGACGATGCGACGCACGCGGGCGGCGAGCGCCTTTTGGACGATCTCGAAGGAGACACGTCCCGAGACGACCAAGCTCGCGTCCCCCATCGCCTCCCCGCGCGCAAAGCGAGCGCCGATCACCTTGTCCACGGCGTTGTGCCTCCCGACGTCCTCGCGCACGGCGAGGAGTTTGCCCTCGGCATCGACGAGTCCGGCCGCGTGCAAGCCTCCCGTCGCGTCGAAGATGCGCTGTTGACTGCGCAGCGCATCGACCCAACCGAGCATCTGTGCGGCCGTCGGCATCGCGGCCCAATCGTCAAAGCCCGGACTGCGGGCCAAGGCCCGCTCCAAGCTGGCTTTGCCACACACCCCGCAGCTCGAGCTCGTGTAGAGGTTGCGGCGTAGACCCGCGACGTCGACGCTGGCCTCCGGCGCGAGGCGCACTTGCATGACGTTGTCCTCGGCTTCGGGCCGATCGACCGTGTCGCAATGACGCACGCTGCGGACCTCTTCGGGCCGGGTGACGATGGCCTCGGTGCGCAAAAATCCCCACACCAAGTCCGCGTCGCGGCCGGGCGTGCGCATCACCACCGCGATGGGCACCCCGTCGATGCGGATCTCGAGGGGGGCCTCGACGGCCACCGTGTCCTCGCCGACCTCGGCGCGCGCGCCCTCGAGCTCGATGCGCAGGCGTGAAAGGGCACGCTGCGCGAGCTCGGGATCGGAAGCACCGGTGGGATCGGCCACGGGCGAAGCATAGCCGACCCGAAGACCTCGCCCCCGGTCCACACGAGGCGGGGCTCGCGGTAGATTGACGCCGTGAGCGGCGAGGGCATGCCCGAGGATCTACGGGCCTCGATCGAGAGCCTGGCGCGCGGGGACTCGGCCTCGGGTCCCACGCGTTGGCGCGACTGGATCATGGCCCTCGCCGAGGGCCCCGACCCCCGCGAGGCCGCGACGCGTGCCCTCGCTTTGCCCCCGCGCGTCTGGACCGACCCAGGCCCCTCGCCCGCCGTGGCCCGCTTGCTACACGAGGGCCCCTACCCGCTGCGCATGATCCAGCTCGACCCGAGCGTGGCGAGCTGGCTCGGGCGCGAGAGCCTGGATCTCGAGCGCGCGGCCTTGCGTCGCCGCATCGAGGCCAAGGCGGTGAAACACGGGATCGACGAGGCCGTCGCCCGCGTGCGCAACGAGGTCTATCTGTTGCTGGCCATGCGCGAGATCGAAGGGCGCCCGCTCGAAGAGATCGGCGGACCCCTCGAGGCCCTGGTCGGCGCCTGCGTCGAGGCGGCCTTGCACGCCCATGACCCTGCGCTGCTCGACGAGGTCTGCGTCTTCGCCATGGGCAAGCTCGCGGGGGACGAGCTGAACTACCTCAGCGACGTGGACTTCATCTTCGTGCACGCCGACGACCCGCCGGACGCCGCCTCGGCCACGGCCGCCCACGCGCGTCGCAATCGGATCCACGCGGGCTTGCGCGCCTTGCTGCGCGCCCTCGAAGGGCCGGCCCGTTGGCGCCCGGTCTTTCGCGTGGACCTGCGCTTGCGACCCTTTGGCACGCGCGGGCCCATGTCGCTGTCGAGCACGGCGACCTTGGCCTACTACGAGCGTCACGGCCGCGACTGGGAGCGCCAAGTGTGGTTGCGCGCGACCCCCATCGCCGGCGAGCTCGAGATGGGCGCGCAGGTCGCCCGGGGCCTCGAGCCCTTCGTCTACCGTCGAACCTTGGGCCCGGCGATCTTCGACGAGGTCGAGGACATCATGCGTCGCGCCCGGCGCGAGGCTCGACGCAACCGCCTCGCCGGTGAGGGCGTCGACCTCAAGCTCGATCGCGGCGGGATCCGGGAGATCGAGTTCTTCGCCCAGGCCATGCAGCTGATCCACGCCGGTCGTCGGCCGACGCTGCGCAGCCCCAGCACCTTGATCACCCTCGACCGCCTCGCCGCCGCCGGCCTCTTCAGCGACCACGATCACCGCGTCTTGGTCGGCGCCTACCGCTGGCTTCGCCGGGTCGAGCACCGCATCCAGCTCGGCGCCGGCCAACAGACGCACCGCGTGCCGGGCGAGCCCGAAGCTCGTGCGGCGCTCGCCCGGCGCCTGCACGCGAGCGGCGACCTCGCCGAGCCGAGCTGCGCCGACCTCCAGGCCCGCCTCGAGCGCGAGCGGGCGGCCGTGTGCGAAGTGACCGCCTTGTTCGGCGACGAAGAGGCGCCGCAGCGTGCCCCCGAAGCCCGCCGCTCTTGGGCCCGCGAGGTGGTCTTGGATCAAGGCTCCTCGCGCGCGCTCACGGTCGATGCCCTCGCGGCGCTCGGCGTGCGGGACCCGGAAGATGCGGCGGCCCTGCTCGCCCACCTCGACGCCCGGGCCGACGGCCCCTGGCGGGTGCGAGGGGCGGCCCGCGAAGGTGCGACGCGCCTGCTGACCGCCTGCCTCGACAGCGCCGACCCCGACCGGGCGCTGCAACGGCTCGCCGAGTTCGCGCAGCGTCGCCCGGGGCACTACGCGATCTGGCGTTTGCTCGAAGACCCCAAGCACGGCGAGCTGGTGCGTCGTATCGCCGACCTCTTTGGGGCGAGCGAGCCTCTGAGCCGCGGGCTGATCGGCGTCCCGGGAGGTCCGAGCGCCGACGAGGACGGCGCGATCGCCTTGCTCTTCGCCACCCGCGATGCCGCCTTGCCCACGGCCGAAGAGCTGCGCGAGGCCTGGGCAGAGTCTCGGGCGCAGCACCCAAATGCCATGGCCGACGCGTCGCCGGGACCCCCGCCCCCCGAGGAGTTCGACCGCGAGCTCTTGCACTTCAAGAGCCTGCAGCTGGTGCGGATCGGTTCGCACGACCTTGCCCACCGCAGCGACCCCCTCGAGGTCGGACGCTGCTTGTCGGAGCTCGCCGACCTGCTCGTGCAAGCGCTCGCGGACTCGGTCGTCGAGCAATTCGAGCGGCCCGGCGCGGCGCCGCTTCCATCGCTGACCATGGTCGCCTTCGCCATCGGCAAGTACGGGATGTCGGCGATGGACTACGGCTCGGACCTCGACTTGTTCTTCGTCTTCGACGCCGACAAGGCCGAGCTCGCCATGGACCCGGCCGCCAAAGTCGCGCGCCGCTTCCTCGCGCGCATGCAGGGACGCTCGGCGCGGGACCGGCTCTACGAAGTCGACATGCGGCTGCGTCCCTCGGGCGGTCAGGGTCTGCTCGTCAGCTCGCTCGGGGGCTTCGAGCGCTACCACGCCGAGGCGCTGCCGACCTGGGAGCGCCTCGCCTTGTTGCGGGCGCGGCCGGTGGCGCACTTCGTCCTCGGCGGCGGGACCCGGCCCAACCATCCCGAGGGCCCCGACGCCCCCGCGGGCCCCGACGCCCTCGCCGCGAAGGTGATGGCCTGCGTCGAGCGAAGCTGCTTCGGCCACCGAGACGCCGAGTTCTCGACCTTGGCGGGAGACATCCGAGCCCTCAAAGCGCGGATCGAAGAGGAGATCTCGCGCGAGACCCGCAACCAGAAGGACGTCAAGACGGGCCGGGGCGGGGCCTTGGAGTGCGAGCTGCTGATCGGGGGGCTGCAGCTCGCCCACGGCGCAAGCTCGCCGGCGCTACGCGGGCGCGACATCCTGCACGCCCTTTCAGCGCTGGCCGACGCGGGCGTGCTCGAGCCCACCGACGCCGAGCGCATCGACCGGGCTTATCGCTTCGTGCGTCGGCTGCTCAACCGCCTGCGCATGCAATCCGGGGGCGGGAGCGCGCGCAGTCCGGACCGATTCGACATCAATTCCCCCCGTTTGCGGTCGCTTGCGCGTAGGATGGGGGTCGCCGGGGCCGACGCGCTCATCCGCGAACACGCGCGTCAAAGCTCGCGGATCCGAGAGGCCTTCGATCGATACCTGCCACCTTCGGACCCCGAACCCGACTCGAGCGACGACCCGACCCCGCCGATCTGAGCATGGCTTCGACGAGCGCAGCGTTTCCCTCCAAAGGCTCCCTCAAACGGACGCCCTTTGCGAAGTTGATGCGGGCCATTGGCAAGGCCAAGGCCACCGGTAGCTTGTACCTGCTCAACGGCGAGACGAAGAAGGTCGTGTTCTTCGCCGAGGGCCGACCTACCTTCGTGCGCTCGAATGTGCTGACCGAGTGCCTCGGCCAGATCCTGGCCCACGAAGGCCTCATCACCCAGCAGCAGTGCGACCAGACTCTCGAGGCCATCCGCCGCACGGGCAAGAAGCAAGGCGAGCTGCTCGTCGAGATGGGCATCTTGAGCGCGGGCAACTTGCGCTATGGGCTGGAGACGCAGCTTCAGCGCAAGCTCTTCGAGATCTTCGGCTGGGAGGACGGCCGCTTTCAGTTCAAGCCCGGTGAGCCCAAACAAGATCCGGGACTCAAGCTCGAGACCTCGACCACCGGGCTGATCGTCGCCGCCTTGCTCGAGCAAGACGACACCGCGGCCGCCCGCGCTGCCTTCGAGGGCTTTGCCGACCGCTACATCCAAGCGAAGACCAAGCTGCTCGGCGAGCTGCGCTTGCAGCCCCTCGACCGCCACCTCTTCGCCAGCCTCGACGGCAGCCGCAGCGCCCAAGAGGTGCTCGACGCGGCCGACGGCGATCGCAGCGACGAGACCTTGCAGCTCTTGTACGCGCTGGTGAGCGCCGGCGCGGTCAGCCAGCTCAAAGAGCCGGCCCCCGCGAGCGCGCCGCCCTCGGCCCCCGCCGACCACTCGCAGCGCGCCGACGGCGAGTTCAAGCCCGACTACGCGCCCTCGAGCGAGCTCAAGCCCTTCGAGGACACGCCCTTGCCCGGCGAGCTGCCCGTGCGTGGCGCGGCCGAAATCTCGGACGCCGACGCCGACATCGACGCGGCCTTTGCCAACGTCGCCAGCGAGGACTCGGGCTCGATGGTCCACTTCGAGTCGGTGCGGTCGATGCAATCGGCCGTGGTCGATCGGGCCTTGCTCGACGCCGAGCCGGACACCCTCGACGAGGAGACTTTCGATGAGGAGATCGAGGTCATCGAGGACGTCGAGCTCGAGGTCATCGACGATCTCGATCTCGAGGAACTCGACGAGGTCGACGAGGACTCGGGTGGATTCGATCCCGACGCGCTGGCCGCCTCGGACGCAGCGCCGGTCGATCCCGCGGCCCTGGCCGTGGACGAGGATCTGATGATGGAGGCCGACGAGCTCTTGGGCCTCGACGAGCTCGACGACATCGATCTCGGGGCCGACCTCGACGCGGGCGCGGGCCCAGCTCCGGCGGCTCCGGCGGCGCCGGCCGCCACCGGCGACGAGGACCCCGAGATGCTGGGCGCGATGCGCTACGGCGAGGGCGAGCTGGCGCTGAGCGCGGGCAACTGGGCCGAGGCGCAGCAGGCCCTCGAGGCCGCCTACAGCTACGGCGTCGACATCGCCGAGCTGCACGCGATGTTGGCCTACGCGCGCTTCAAGACCGACGACACCAGCGCCGACATGGCCCAGCACGCCCTCGAGCTGCTCGACTACGCGGCGAGCATGAACCCCAACTTGGACATGATCTACGCCTTTCGCGGCGACGTGCTCCTGGCCCGGGGCGACCACAACGGGGCGCGCGCCTCGGCCGAGCAGGCCCTGCGCCTCAACGAGTACAACGACATCGCCTTGTCCTTGATGGACCGACTCTCCTGAGTCGGCCCCTCTCGAACTCGCGGGCGTCGTCGGCTCAGATCGAGAAGCTGCCGCTGGCGCTCATCTCGAGGCCGTCGAAGCTCGGGAAGCGGTGACCAAAGATCGCGTTGCGCACACAGGGGAAGACGCCCACCGCCCGCAGGGTCGAGGGGCCCCGCACGTTCACGCCCGTCACCTTGCCCGAAGGTCCGATGCCGAACTCGTACTTCACGCGGCCCGAGGCCAGGGGCTCTTCGGAGCGACCCGCCGCATCCTCGATGCACTTTTGAAAGGCCCCGTCGAGCTTGCCGAGCTCGCGGTTGATCACCGCGTCACTCAGGCGCTCCGAGCCGGTGTTTTCACCGATCACCTGGGCCTTGCGGGGGTCGTGACGCGGGACGCCATCGTCGTTGTCCCAGCCGAGCTGCTCGGTCAAGGTACCGGCCCCCTCTTGCGAGGACCCGGACTTCTTTTTGCGGCGTCGCTTCTTCTTCGACTTTTTGCCCGTCTCCTCGGCCTCGGCTTCGGGCTCCGGATCGGGCTCCGGCATGTCGACCAAGCAGCGCCCGGCTTCGCAGTGCGTCCCCGGCCCGCAGCGATCGTTGCAGCTCTCCTCGCCTTTCGGCATCACCAAAAAGCCCCACACCGTCACGCCCAAGACCACGGCCACGGCCATGCCGCCGAAGAACTTGCCCATGCGCGCATCCTAACAAGGCTGCGGCACCCCGCCAGTCTCGGACCTTTGGCGGCTGAAACGAAGGCGCCGCCGCTTCCGAAGAAGACGACGGCGCCGGGGCTTCGAGCGACCTTGATCAGTCGATGGCCGGCGTCAGGCCCATCTCGGTGATGAGATGGTCGGCTCCGTCCACGGCGTCCATCACCCACAAGATGTAGCGGATGTCGACTTGGATCGAGCGGGTGATCTCCGGCATGAAGATCCAGTCGCTGGCCATGGCCTCGTAGTTGCCGTCGAAGGCGAGACCCACGAGTTGGCCTTGGGCGTTGAGCGTCGCCGAGCCCGAGTTGCCGCCGGTGATGTCGAGGTCGGCCAAAAAGTCGACCGGGACCTCACCGATGGCCTCGTTCACGTAGGGCCCGAACTTCTCGGCCTTGGCCGCTTCGAGGACGGCGTCCGGCGCGTCGAAGGGGTCCTCGTCGGTGTGCTTGGCGATCATGCCGCTGAGCTTGGTGAAGGGCTCGTAGACCGGGGCGTCGGGCTTGGGCGCGTAGCCACGCACCGTGCCGTAGGTGATCCGCAAGGTGCTGTTGGCGTCGGGCGCCACCGGGCCGTCGGCGAAAGCGCGCAGCGCCTCGATGTAGATCGGGCGCAGGGCGGCCATCTTGCCCTCGTACTCTTTTTCGCGGGTCTCGAGCGCGTCGATGGCCTCGCCGTGCTTCATCACCAAGGCGATGAGCGGGTCCTTGGACTTTTTGAGGTCCTTGAGCTTGGCCGTACGGACCATCTTGGCCAGCGCCTTGCCGTCGCTGAGCTTGGTCTTGCCGTAGTAGCGCTCCATCGCCGCGTCGACGGCCGCCGCATCCGACTTGCCCTCGAGCATGTCGTTGATCATGGCCGGGCGTTGGTCGACGGGCATCTTGGCCGCGTTTTCGAGGCCGACGCGAACGAGGGCCTTTTCGACCTCGACGCCCCAGCGCGAGGGCGGACCGGACTCCATCGACTTGGCCATGCCCTCGAGAGCAGGGCCCTTGAACTGGGGCGCGCGCTCGTCTTCTTTTTTCTCGCGCTCCTTGGCCGCCTCGCGCACGACGAGCGCCGCTTGCAGGTAGCCGCTGACGCGCACGATGTCGCCCATCGCGTCGTCGGCCGCTTGGGTCGCCCACAGCTCTTGGTTGAGCTTGGCGATGTCGTCGAGCACGGTGCCATACTTGGCCTTGCGCTCGGGGTCGGCTTCGATCCAGTCGCGGAGTTTTTGCTCCTCGGCCGCCTTTTGGTCGGCCAGTCCGCCCTTGGCGAGGCCGTCGAGCATGCCGCGGTTGTTGATCAGCACGTTCGACAAGCTGCGCATGATGCCGGCGGCGCTGATGGCCAGCTCCGGATCCTTGGCCGCGGCCGCTTCGAGGATCTCGAGCATCTTCGCGTAGCGGGCGACCGCGCGCGGGTAGCTGTAGTCGGTGGCGTTGCGCACTTCGGCCGCCGTCTTGAGGCGGTTGGTGCGGCCCGGGTAGCCGGTCACCATCACGAGGTCCCCGGCTTGCACGCCTTGGGCGGCCACCTCGAGGTGGTGCGGCGGCTCGTAGGGCACGTTGTCTTCGGCGTAGGGCTTGGAGCTGCCGTCCGGCGCCACGTAGGCGCGCAAGAAGGACCAGTCACCGGTGTGACGCGGCCAGCGCCAGTTGTCGATGTCGCCACCGAAGACGCCGACGCCGGCGTGCGGGGCGTAGACGACACGCACGTCCTGAATCGCCAGCTGTTTGATCAAGTAGAACTCGGCCCCCTCGAAGAAGCTGGGCACGCTGCAGCGCAGGTTCTCCCCGCTGGCTTCGCAGGCCTTGGCCACCTCGTCGCGGCGCTTTTCGATCGCGTCGAAGCGCGCGATGGGATCCTCGATCTCGTCGATGCCGTCGACGATCTTCGCGGTCACGTCGGTGACGCTCTGGGTGACGTAGACGCTGCCGCCGGGCCCGCCGGGGAGCTCGTCTTTTTGGGTCTTGGCGAGGTAGCCGTCGACCAGGCGGTTTTGCTCGGGCGTCGAGTTGTGCTGCAGCAAGCCGGTGACGCAGTGGTGGTTGGTCACCAAAAGACCCTGCGGCGACACGAAGGAGGCCGAGCAGTAGCCGCCCAAGCTGACGATGGAGCCCAGCGGCTTCGCCGTCGGGTCGGTCAGCTGCATCGGGTCGTAGGCCAAGCCGAGCTCTTTGAGCGTGGCCGCGTGCTCGGCCATCTGCGTCGGCATCCACATGCCGCCGGGGTTCTCGAACTTGGGCTTGGCGTCGTCGGTGGTCGCGGTCTGGGCACCGTCGGGCGTGGTGCTCTCGCCGGCTTCCTTCTTACAGGCGCCGGTCGTGGCCACGGTGGCGGCCGAGACGAAGATGAGGGCGTGACGAAGGGTCCGTCGCATGGTGCGCAGACCTACCACCCCGGGCCCCCGCCGGGCCATGCGGGAGCGCAATTCGGCGCGCGGCGGGGCTCAGCCCTCGCAGGCGCCTTGGCTGCGATAGCGGGCACCCGGGCAGCTGCCGGACGCGCGGAAGGTCACGCCATCGCAGCCGCAATAGGGACGCAGATCGCGGGTGCACGCGCGCTGCTTGGGCACGCAGCGCCCCTCCATGTCGCCGCAGCCCTGCCCTTCGCAGATCATGTCGGCCGCGCAGTCCGCCGTCGCGTTGCAAGCGGCGTCCTTGCCCCCGCCCTCGGCGATCTGCGGGCCTTCGAGGTGGCTGGCCAAAAAGGCGCGGGCCCGCTTCCACGCGTCTTCAGCCGCGACCGCGTCGTAGTGCGCGCCGGAGGGGTTGGCGAAGGCGTGCTCGGCGTCGTAGCGCAGGATCTCGACCTTGCGCTCGGCCTTCTTCATGGCCTCGGCCCAGCTGTCGACGACCGCCGGCGGGATGCCCTCGTCGCGGTCGCCGAAGATCGCGAGGATCGGCGCTTCGATCTTTTTCAGGGCCTCGGGGTCTTCGATCAGGCGGCCGTAGTAGAGCACCGCGGCGTCGAGGCCTTCGATCTCGATGGCCGACTGCAAAGACCAGCCGCCGCCAAAGCACCAGCCGATCACGGCGCGACGTTGCGCGGCCACGCGCGCGTCCTCGGCCAAGAAGCTGGCCGCCGCGGCCAGGGTCGACTTGGCCTTGGCCGCGTCGACCCCCTTCATCAAGGCCATCGCCTCTTCGGGGGTGGTCGCCGACTCGCCGCCGTAGAGGTCGACGGCCAAGGCGGCGTAGCCATCGGCGGCGAGGCGGTCGCTCCAGTACTTGATGTGGGGGTTCAAACCCCACCACTCGTGGATCACGATGACCCCGGGGTGCGGCCCTTCGCCCTCGGGCAAGCTCAGGTAGGCCTGGGTTCCGGCGAGCTCGATCATCTCGCCGCGCGGCGCCGGGCGCTCGGTGTCGGTCAGCTGGTGCAGCGCGGCGAAGCTCTTCTCGTCGAGGACGCCGGTGAGGCCCATCTCGGCGGGCTTGGACTCGCCCGTGGCCGGCTGGGCCTCGCCCGTCGCCGCGTCCGCGCCGGTGGCCGGCGCCTGCCCGGATGTCGCCTCGGGCGTCTCGTGCGCGCAAGCGAGCAGCGAGGACAAGGCCAGGGAGAGGGTCGCAAGAAGGCCTCGTGCGGGTCGCATGCGGCCTTCTATCGCCCTTCGCGTCAAAGGCGCAACCCCTCCCCCGGGCCCGGACACTGCTATCTTTGTCGACCCGTGGGCAGACGCCGAATCACGCTTTTGGTCGCCAACCCGACCGCCCGCACCGGCAAGGCCAAGCAGGCCATCGACCGTGCGATCGAGCTGATGGAGGCGAAAGATCTGGGCCCGGAGTTCTTGGCCACCGAGCCCGACGGGCGCACCGTGAACGTGCTCGCCGAGCGACTCGAGCGCGGCGACGTGGCGCGCGTGGCCTACCTCGGCGGCGACGGCACCTTCGCCGAGTCGGCCAAGGGGATCATCTTGGCCCGCGAGCGCGCCGGCATCGACGTGCCCTTGGCCATGCTGCCCATGGGCACGGCGAACGATCAGGGGCGCAGCTTCGGGATCCCCGCCGGCCCCAAGGCCCTCGAGCGCAACGTCGAGATCATCGCCGAGGGTGTCGAGTGTTGGCTCGACGTCGGCCGCATCCAAGCCCTGGACGAACACGGCGAGGTCTTCGCCGACGACCTGTGGTTCGACAACACCGGCTTTGGCCTCTCGGCGCGGATCTTGGCCCAGCGCAACAAAAACGTGCGCACGGTCAGCAAGTTCCCGCTGCTCGAGAAGTTCTACCGCGACAAGGTCTTGTACATCGGGGCCGGCTTCGCATCGTTTTTCAAGTCGGTGGCCGAGCGCGTACGCTTTTCGTGCGCGATCACCATCGACGGCGAGACCCACGAGTTCGCGGCCTGCACCGACGTCGTGATCAACGGAACCTTGTTGTACGGCGGCGACTGGATCTTCTACGAAGACGCGCAGCCCGACGACGGCAAGTTCGAGGTCATCACCTTCAACAGCTACAACGACTGGGCGCGCGCCACCTTGCGCTCGCACAAAAAGAACCCGATGACCGACGACGACCGCGCCCAGCTGGGCATCACGCCGCGCGACGTGCAACAAGGCAAGGTCATCGAGGTCCGCATCTTCCGACCCGAGCACGTCGACGCCCTCCCCGCGCAGATCGACGGCGAAGAGTTTCCCTCCTGCGACCACTACCGGGTCGAGAACCTCTTTCACCACCTGCGCATCATCGTCCCGGAGAACCGGCAGTGGGTCTGAGGCGACCGCGGCCCTGGGCCGTGGTCCTCTCCGGGGCCTTGCTGGCCTGCACCTGGTTCGACGAAGACCCCTTCGTCGAGAAGGCCAGCGAAGGCAAGACACGCTCGCGGCCGGAGCTCGTCGAGCTCAAGCTCGAGCGCATCGAGGCCTGCCGCGACCAGCTCGTGCCGGTCATGACCGAGAGCTGGGATCGCTACGGTCGCGCGGTCTCGCGGGGCAGTCGGGCCAGTGATCGGGATCGCCACTTTGGCATCGACCGCTCCAACTTTCGCGCCTGCAAGGTCGGGCTCGCCGACGGTCTGCTCATGGAGCCCCCGATGCCCGAGCTCGAGTCGGCGGCCAGCGCCTTCGTCGAGGTGGCCAAAGACTACGCCGAGCGCTCGCGCTGGGAGGGTCGCGCCGACCGAGACAACGAGACCCTGCAAGACGAACGACTCGAACGCGAGTACGAACGCTGGCAGTCCGCTTGGGAGACCCTCGACCTACTCTTGGATCGCGCGCGCGACATCAACGGTCCGCAGCTGCTCGAGTTGGTCGAAAAGCGCGGCGACGACCTCGCTTTGCAAGCGATGGCCGTGCGGGCCGAAGCGCGCCCGCTGGCGACCTGCTTGCTCGGTGAGCCCAGTCCCGTCGCGGCCGTGTGCGAGCCCCTGGCCGAGGCTTTCAGCATTCACTACGAAGCGTTTCGCGATCAGATCGAGCGTGCCGGCACCCGCGACGTCTTTTGGCTCGACAGCTTTGCCACCACCGCGGCCGCCTTCGAAGACGAAGCGGCGGACGCGATGCGCAAGCTCAAAGAGCGCCGCCTGCAAGACGCCGATCGCACCCGCCTGCGACGCACGCACCGCGACTTGGTGCGCGACGCGAAGACCCTGACCTTCGAGTTCCCCTAGCGCGGCTGCCCGCGCTACAGTCGCGCGGTGGAGACGCCCCCTCCGATCCCGGCGCAGATGCACGCGGTGGTACTCGACACGCACGGTGGCCCCGAGCAGCTGGACTACCGCCGCGTCGACACGCCGCAGCCGGGCCCGGGCGAGGTCCTCGTCCGCACCCGCGCCGTCGCCCTCAATCGACTCGACATCTGGGTGCGCGAGGGTCTGCCGGGCGCGCGCTTGGTCTACCCCCACCGCCTCGGCTCGGACGCCGCCGGCGAGGTCGTCGCCCTCGGCGCGGGGGTCGAGGCCGCGCAGCTCGGCCGCGAGGTCGTACTGAACCCCGGCTTCGGCTGTGGGCGCTGCGCCGAGTGCCTCGGTGGCCGCGACAACCTG
>JAUIJR010000561.1 GCA_030431075.1 Polyangia bacterium
CGCGTCGGGCCTCGAGCTCGGCGACGGCCAGCTCGGCGGCCAAGGCGAAGCCCATGGCGGCGATCGGATTTTCGGTGCCCGTTCGCTGCCCCCGCTCTTGTTGTCCCCCGCTCCACAGGGGGTCGAAGCGGCGGTGGGCGAGATGCACCAGCGCGCCGATCCCCTTGGGCCCGCGGACCTTGTGCGAAGACACGCTCATCGCGTCGAGTTCGCTGAGCCCGAAGTCTACCGGCACCTTGCCGAGCGCCTGCACCGCGTCGCTGTGCACGCGGATCTCGGGATCGTGGGCCCGCGCCCGCGCGACGAGCTCGGGGATGTCGTAGCGGTTGCCCAGCTCGTGGTTGGCCCAGGCCAAGCTCACCACCCCGACCGGTGCCTCCGCGGCCTGGAGGGCCTCGCCGAGGGCGTCGGCCGTGATCCGTCCCTGGTCGTCGGGGGCGACCCAGACCAGCGTGTGGCCCCGCTGCGCCATCGCCTCGACGGCCGTGCGCACGGCCGGGTGCTCGAGGCGCGAGCTGGCCAGCCCCATCGCCCGCCCCTCTTTGCGCTGCTGCCCAGCCAGGCCGCGCACGGCCAGGTTGTCGGCCTCGGTGCCGCCGCTGGTGAAGGTGATCCCCAAAGGCGGCGCGCGCAGGGCCGCAGCCAAACGGCGCCGCGCCTCCTCGAGCACAGCGCGCGCCCGCCGACCCCGCGCATGCACGCTCGAGGGATTGCCTTGCAAGCCCGCGTCCGTCTGTAGGCGCGCCATCGCCTCCGCGACCTCCGGATGGAGGCTGGTGGTGGCGTTGTGGTCGAAATCGATCACCGGGCGCGGGATATAGCACGCGCCCCCGCCCCCTCCAGAGGCGGTGCGGCCTTCGCGTGTTGACCTGGGGCCCCCAAAAGGCCGATCCTCGACCTCCCCCATGAGCGCCCTCGGGACGATGATGCAGCGGGCCGGCCTGCTGTCGGAGAGTCAGGTCGCCAGCGCCCGCGAGTTCGCCGCCGCCCACAAAGGGCATCTGGCCGAGGGCATCTTGGCCCTCAACTTGGCGGACGAAGATGCGCTGGTCGCCTTTGTGGCGAGCAAGCTCATGATCCCGCGCGCCGAGGGCAAGCTGCTCGGCCGCGTGCCCCCCGAGATGGCCGCGCTCATCCCCGCCGAGCTCGCGTGGCGCTACAAGATCATCCCCGTCACCGTCGACCGCCAGCGCAACTTGACCCTGGCCATGCTCGACCCGACGGCGCTGGCCGCCGTCAAGGCCGTGGCCGAACACAGCGGCTGCTACGTCGTGCGCGCGGCGGCCAAGGCCAGCGAGCTCGAGGCCAACCTCTCGCGCCTTTTTGGTTCGGCCGAGGCCGCCGACTTCGATGGCGGCGCGACCCATCCCGCCTTGGTCCCGCCGCCGGCGTCTGCGCCCACGGCTACACCGAGCCCGCCGCGGGCACCCGAGCCGGTCGTGCGCCGCCCTCCCCCGATCTCGCCTTCGACGGTCGACGAGGCGCAGCGCACGGAGCCGCCCTTGGTACGTACCGCCGCGTCTCGCCCGCGCAGCTGGAACCCCGCCTTCTCGGGCCCGACGGCCGAGCCCGTGCCCCTTTCGGCCGAGGCCCTCGAGCGCTTCTTGCCGATCTTGCAAGCGGCCGAGGACCGCGACGCAATCACCGCCTCGGTGCTCGACTACCTGGCCGCCGGCTTCACGCGCGCCATCTTGTTCGTGCACAGCCGCGACGAGCTGCGCGGCCATGATGCCCGGGGCCCCGACTTGCTGGTGGACGCGGTGCGTCTGGTTCGGATCCCCAGCACCGGCCGCTCGATGTTCGCCGACGCCATCAAAGACAAAAAGCCCGTCTTCGGTCCCATGGGTCAGCGCGCCATCGACCGCGCCTTGAGCCAGGCGCTGGGCGGCGTGCAGGGCAATGTATTGGTCTTGCCGATCGTGCTGGGCTCGAAGGTGCCGCTTTTGGTCTTTGCCCACGGCGCCAACAAGCCCGTCGACCCTGTCTCGATCATGACTCTGGCCGAAGAGACGGGCGCGGCCTTGCACCGTCTGATCCGCAAGGCCCGCGACAGCTGAGGCCGACCCCCGCGGGGCTTCGCGGCAGCTTGGCGTCTAGGCGTCGGCCGAGCGGGCGCAAAAGCCCTGGTGCGCGCGCAGGTACTTGCTGGGCAGCTCGCGGGCGAGCTCGGCTTCGAGCCGGGCCGAGACCGGCACCAAGGCGTCGAGGTCGACCCCCGTCTCGATGCCCATGCCCTCGAGCATGTAGACGACGTCCTCGGTCGAGACGTTGCCCGAGGCCCCGGGCGCGTAGGGGCAGCCCCCCAGCCCGCCGATCGACGCGTCGACCACCCGCACGCCCATCTGCAGGGCCACGGTGATGTTGGCCAAGGCGGTGCCGCGGGTGTCGTGAAAGTGCACCGCGGTCTGGTCGAGGCGAATGTCGGCGTCCACCAGCGACTTGAGCACGTGGGCCACCTGCAGCGGATTACCCACGCCGATGGTGTCGCCCAAGCTCAGCTCGTAGATCCCCAGGTCGAGCAGGGCCTTGGAGACCTCGATGGTGTTCTCGACGGGCACCGCGCCTTCGTAGGGACAGCCGTAGACGCAGCTGACGTAGCCGCGGACTTTCATGCCGCGATCGAGGGCCTCTTTGATGACCTCGGTGTAAGTCTCGATGGCCTGCGCCCGCGTCTTGTTGATGTTCTTTTTATTGTGGCTCTCGGTGGCCGACATGAAGATCGCCACCTCTTCCATGCCGGCTTCGCTGGCCCCATCGAGGCCGCGCATGTTCGGCACGAGCGCCGTGTAGCGGACGCCCGGCTTGCGCACGATGGCCTTGGCCAGCTCTTTGTGGTCGGCCAGGGCCGGGATCCAGCGCGGGTTCACGAAGCTCGTGATCTCGATGCGCTTGATGCCGGCGTCGACCAGGCCCTCGATCATCGCCTTTTTGGTCTCGACCGGGATGACGGCGGACTCGTTTTGCAGGCCGTCACGCGGGCCGACCTCGTAGATCTCGACTTCGGAGGGGAGTCCGACGAAGAGCTCGGGCCCAAAGGGGCTGGCGGCGGCTTGTTTCACTGGGCCTGCTTCGGCTTTCCGGGGCGCTCGAGTTCGAAGCGCTCGCGCGTGCGAGTGTAGCTCAGACCCCCCATGCGCCCGACCGAGTCCAGGGCCTCGGCGTCGAGCGCGAAGATGCGCCCTTTGGCGTCGCGCTGGATGAGGCTCTCTTCGACCCAAAAGGCGCTCACGCGGGCGATGACCAGGCTCGAGGAGGGCACACCCTCGGCGCGCATCCCCA
>JAUIJR010000562.1 GCA_030431075.1 Polyangia bacterium
CGTGTCGACGCTGCGCTGCGAGGGATCGTCGTAGACGTCGAGGCCGGCCGGCAAGATGCGCTCTTGGAGCTTGTGGGCGAAAGTTCGGGTCTCGCCGCGGGCGACCAGGCGCTCGCCTTCGAGGCGGTGGCCCAGGGCTTCGTGAAAGACCGTCGCCGCCGCTTGGCCGGACAAGAGCGCCGGACCGATGAAGGAGCCCGGGCTCTCGGCCTCGCGTAGCTGCTCGAGATCGTCGAGCACGCCTTCGACCAGCGCCTCGAGCTCGGACTGTGCGGGCAGGCTCGCCAAGCTGCGGCCGTAGACCGAGCGGCTGCCTTCGAGATAGACGCCATCGTCGCTGAGCACCCAGCCCGTTACGCGCAGGTCCCAGTAGACATCGCGGGTGAACACGCGAGTGCCCTCCGCGTTCACGTACCAGCGTTCGAGCTGGCGGGCGTAGAGCTCGACCGAGGGGTCGTAGATATCGGGTTCGGCGGCGAAGCGGGCCGAAGCTTTCTTGACCCGCTCGCGCCAGGCCTCGCGCTCGAGCTCGAAGGGGCCGGCGTCCTCGAGGTGGACCAGTTGTTCGGCGGGTCCCATCGCGTCGACCTCGTCGCGCAGGAACTCCGAGACGAAGGCTTTTTTGTGGTCGTAGTAGTCCTCGACCGCCTCGTCGAACTTGATCTCGCTGAGTTTCCACAAAGCGACGCGCAACAAGGCGGGGTCCAGGTCGTCGGCGGCCTCGAGCCAATCGGCGCTCTCTCGCTCGGTCGCTTCGACGTTCAGACCGCCGTCGAGCACGTTGTCGAAGCTCGCGTCGCCGACGCGCACGTCCGCATGGACATGGTGGCGTCGGGCTTCGCGGTCGCGGGTCAGGCGTCCGTAGGCCGCCCGAAAGCGCAGCTCCACGTTGCGCCGCAGGCTATAGGCCATGAAGTAGGGCTCGGGCGTGTCTTCGACGCTCAGGCCCTCCAAGGAGCGCTCGAGCTCTTCGACCATCGCGGCCATGAGCTGGTCGCGCTCTTCGTTGGCGCCGGGGGTCGGGCTCATTCGGACCTATTTGTCGTCGTCGCCCTCGCCCTCGGACTCACGGCCGCGGGAGGGCTCGGGCGCGTCGGGCTCGGCCGCCGCCTTGGGGCCCGAGGCCTCCGAGCGCGAGGCCTTGGAACGGCGACGGGCGTCCTCGTCGTAGGCTTTGACGATCTTGGCCACCAAGGGGTGGCGCATGACGTCCTCGGCCTCGAAGCGGCAGATCGAGAGCATGTCGATGTTGCGCAGCACGCCCAGGGCGTGGCGCAGGCCCGACTTTTGGCCACCCGGCAAGTCGATCTGCGAGGGGTCGCCCGTCACGGCCGCGTAGGTGCCCGTGCCGATGCGGGTCAAGAACATCTTCATCTGCTGGACGGTGGTGTTCTGGGCCTCGTCGAGGATCACGAAGGCGTCGTTGAGCGTACGGCCGCGCATGTAGGCGAGCGGGGCAATCTCGATGACGTTGGTCTCGATGAGGCGCTGGAGCTTGTTGTACTCGAGCATCTCTTCGAGTCCGTCGTACAGCGGCCGCATGTAGGGGCTGACCTTCTCTTCGAGGCTGCCGGGCAAAAAGCCAAGGTTCTCGCCGGCCTCGACCGCGGGGCGGGTCAAGATGATGCGGCGCACCTGCTTGTCGAGTAGGCGACGCACGGCCATGGCGACGGCCAAGAAGGTCTTGCCGGTGCCGGCCGGACCGACGCCGAAGACCAGCGAGTAGCGCCGCATGGCGTCGACGTAGCGCTTTTGGGCCAAGCTGCGCGGGGCGATGCCGCGACCACTGCGGGTCTTGGCGATGACCACGTCGCCGTAGACATCGGCCAAGGCGCCGTCCGGGTTGGCCCGCAGTACGTCGAGGGCGCGGGCCACGTCGGCGCGAGCGACCGGCTGCCCTGCCCTCGCCCGCTCCATCAAGCCGGCGAAGAGACGCTCGACCAGGCCCAAGGCGGCGGGATCCTTGCTCTCGAAGGTGATCTCGAGGCCACGCAGGTGCATCTGGACGCCGGCGGCTTCTTCGAGATCCTCGGCGATGCGCTTGGACTCGGCGGGCGTGCCCAAAACGGACTGCAAGGCGCGTTGATCGTCGAAGACCAGTTTGGTGCGCTCGGTCAAGTAGGCTGTCTTCCGGTGGGGTCGTCCATCGCTTCCATGACCCCGTGGGGCCCGTGGTAAGCCTCGAAAAGCTAGCACCGATGAGCGAGAGCGAAAAGCAGCCCCCCTCCCCCGCAGCCCCTTTCCCGGCCGTGGACACCGACCCCGCCGCCCATGGCCTACGCCCGGGCCTCGAGGGCATGCGCGACCTGATGGACCGGCTCCTCGGGCCCGAGGGCTGCCCCTGGGACCGCGAGCAGAGCCTGGAGAGCCTGCGCCCCTACCTCATCGAGGAGGCCTACGAGGTCCTGGAGTCGATGGAGGAGCCCGAGGCGCACCGCAAGGAGCTCGGCGATCTGCTGTTTCAGATCGTCTTTCAGTCGGCCCTGCGCGAGCGCGAAGGCGCCTTCGACCTCGACGGGGTCATCGAGGCGATTCGCAGCAAGATGCTTCGGCGCCACCCCCACGTCTTTGGCCCCCTGGTCGACGGGCAGCGGCCAGATGCCGATGAGGTCAGTCGACAGTGGGCCGCGCTCAAGGCGGCCGAGCGCAAGGCCGAGGGCAAAGAGGCGGATCCGGTGCCCAACCCCCTGGCCGGAGTGCCGGCCGCGCTCCCGGCTCTGCAGCGGGCGTGGCGACTCCAAGACAAGGCCGCGGCCGTGGGCTTCGACTGGCCGGACCTCGACGGACCACGCGCCAAGGTGGACGAGGAATGGAGCGAGCTGCGCGAGGCCATCGACACCGGCTCACGAGCCGACATCGAAGAAGAGCTCGGTGACCTACTCTTCGTCTTGGTGCGCCTCGGCCAAAAGCTCGGCGTCGAGGCAGAGGGTGCCCTGCGCGGGACCATCGCCAAGTTCGAGCGCCGTTTTGCCCACGTGATGCGCCGATGTCACGAAGCCGGCCTCGCGCCCGATGAGGCCGGACTCGAACGCATGGACGCGTGGTGGAACGAAGCCAAGCGCGAGCCGTGAAGTGCTGGGGCCCCAGCCATCTGCCAACTCGGATCCAAAAGTCATAGGGGCTACCCCCGCAGCGCAGGCCGCGAGGCAGAACTCTTGGCCCACGTGCACGCGATCGGGTGGCCGCGACCCATAAGCTCGCCCATAGTGAACATGTGCACCGGGACCGCTCCACGACTCATGGCTGGCTGAGCGCCGCCCGTGGCAGCGGAGTCGC
>JAUIJR010000060.1 GCA_030431075.1 Polyangia bacterium
GTTTTTGGTGAAGCAGGCGGCGACGCTCGCCCCTTGCTCGCTCGTGATGCGAAGCAAGGCGAGGTCCAAGCGGTTGCGCTTGATGCCGCAGTGCGCCCCGCCAAAGGCAAAGCCCAAAGGCAGGCGCTCGCCCAGGCTCGCCAGCGGCGGGTTCTCGACGAATGGCGTCGGCGTGGGTGCATCGGGGGACGAGGAAGCCTCGCCCCCCGCGTCCATCGGCAGGTAGTTGCCCATCGTGGTCTCCAAATATCTCGATCCAGTTCGCGCGCGGCTCAGGCGTACATGAGGCCGCGGCCCAAGCTGCCGGCGGCGGCGGGGATCCCCGCGGGGTTCTCGAGGGGCGCGGGCAAGCCGAGCCCGGCGAAAAGGCCAAACCACAAGTTCAAGTTGTGCACGGCCTGGCTGGCCGCGCCGCGCATGAGGTTGTCGATGCTGGCGAAGACGGGGATGTGCCCCCCGCTTTGTCGCGGACCCACGGCCAAGACACCTTGGTGCGAGCCGTGCACGTGACGCAAGCCGAGGCCCTGGCCCGCCTCGGTCAGCACGGTGACCCAGCGGTGATCCAAGTAGCGCTCGACCAGGGCCTCGCGCAGTTGGTCGGGGGTCACGCCGGCTTTGGGCTCGACGAAGGCGGTGACGCTCAAGCCGCGCACGAGCGGCAACAAGGTGGTGACGAAAGAGATCTGCGCGCCGTGTCCGAGGTGCTGCTCGATCTCGGGTTGGTGCCGATGCTCGCCGACCTTGTAGGGAAAGACGTTCTCCGAGAGGTTGCAAAAGTGCAGGTGCTCGGCGAGGCCCTTGCCCGCGCCGCTGGCTCCGCTGGCCCCGTGCACCACCAACTTTTGCGCGTCGATCAGATCCGCTTCGAGCAGGGGTCGCAAGGCGAGCAATGTCGCGGTCGGGTAGC
Source organism: Polyangia bacterium (assembly GCA_030431075.1). Lineage (GTDB taxonomy): Bacteria > Myxococcota_A > Polyangia > Nannocystales > Nannocystaceae > JAUIJR01. Next base: position 908 of record JAUIJR010000060.1, read on the forward strand.
AGCCGGGGTTGGCGATGAGCTGGGTTCCGGGCGGCGGTGCGCCGTAGAGCTCGGGGAGTCCGTAGTGGATCGGGTTGCCCGCGGCCGTCTCGCGCGGCGAGGCCTCGAGGCGAAAGGCGTCCGAGAGGTCGATGATCTTCGGGCGATGCGCCCCGGCTGCGAGCTCGAGGGCGGCGGCCCACTCCTTGGAGGCCTCGCGCGGCAAGCACAGCGCCACCGCATCGCAGGCGACCAGGCGCTCGACTTCACGCGGGCCGGCGTCGGTCGGCGAACGGCCTTCGATGCAGACCGGACGCATGCATGGATGCTGCATGAGCAGCGCATGGAGGACTTGGCCAGCGTAGCCGCTGGTGCCCAGGATACCCACGGAGAAGGGTGCAGGTCGCATCTTGGAGCGGATTACCCGGGCTTTCGGGGATCCACAAGCGCACATCGATGCGGACTTGCGCATTGTCGCATACTTGCATACGCGAAGAATATTTATGCATACGAAGACGCACGAGGGGGCCGATGGCCCCCGCGCATCCGCTCAGTCCTCGAGCTTGCCGGTCTTGCGCAAGAAGTCCTCGTAGCCGCCCGGGAAGTGGTCGTGGCCACCGCCGGGTTTGAGCTCGAGCACCTGCGTGGCCACCGTGTCGAGCATGTACTGGTCGTGGGTCACGAAGATCAGCGTGCCCTTGTAGGCCTCGAAGGCTTCGACCAGCGCGCGGATGGACTCGAGGTCCAAGTGGTTGGTCGGCTCGTCCATCAACAAGACGTTGGGGCCGATCAAGGTCAGCTTGCTCAGCAGCAAGCGCACCGTCTCCCCACCCGAGAGGGCCGACACGGGCTTTTCGGCCTCGGCGCTCGGGAAGAGCATGCGCCCGAGCAGGCCGCGGATCTCTTCGACCGTCGCCTTTTCGTCCCACTGGTAGAGCCACTCGTAGGCGCTCTTTTGGGTTTGGTCCCCCAGGCCCTCGGCGTGCTCTTGGGGCATGTACCCGACGATGGTCTCGTGGCCGAAGCGGATCTTGCCCTTGTCCGGCTCGATGGCCTGGGCCAAGCACTTGAGTAGGGTCGACTTGCCCACGCCGTTGGGACCGACGACGGCGAGCCGCTCGCCACGGGTCAAGGTGAACTTGAGATCGTCGAGGACGACCAGGTCGTCGAAAGTCTTGGTGAGGTGCTCGACTTCGAGGACGAGCTTGCCCGACTCGTTTTTGGGCTCGAAGCGGATGAAGGGGCGCTGGATGTTCGAGCGCTTGAGATCCGTCATCGAGACGCGGATGCGGTCGAGCTCTTTGCGGCGCGAGCTGGCCTGGCTGGCCTTTTTGGCGTTCGCGCCGAAACGACCGATGAACTCCTTGAGGTCGCTGATCTTCTTTTGTTTGGCGTCGTTGTGCTTCTCGGCGCTGATCCGGTACTGGACCTTTTGCGAGAGCATCTCGTCGTAGGCGCCCGGGTAGATGATGATGTTCTCGTAGTCGATGTCCGCGGTGTGCGTGCAGACTTCGTTGAGAAAGTGGCGATCGTGGCTGATGACGATCAGCACGCCCTTGTACTCGTGCAAGAAGTTCTCGAGCCAGCGGATCGAGTCGAGGTCCAAGTGGTTGGTGGGCTCGTCGAGCAGCAGGATGTCGGGGTCACCAAAGAGCGCCTGGGCGACCAAGACGCGCAAACGCATGCCGCCTTGGAGCACCGACAAGGGCTGCTCGTGCTGCTCTTTTTCGATGCCGAGGCCGATCAAGAGCTGCTCGGCCTCGTTCTCGGCCTCGTAACCGTCCTCTTCGGCGATCGTGCCCTCGAGCTCGCCGAGACGCATGCCCACTTCGTCGGTGAAGTCGCCGGCCGCGAGGAGTTTTTCTTTCTCCTCCATCGCCGCCCACAGCTTCTTGTTGCCCATGATCACGACGTCGCGGATCCGCGACTCGGCGAAGCGCGAGTGGTCCTGGTGCAGCACCGACATGCGCGAGTTCGCGGGCGTGCTGACCTCGCCCGTGTCGGGCTCGAGATCCCGCGACAGGATCTTCATGAAGGTCGACTTGCCCGCGCCGTTCGGACCGGTGAGGCCGTAGCGCTTCCCGGGATCGAAGGTGGTGGTGACGGACTCGAAGAGGGTCCTTCCGCCGTAACTCTTGGTGACCTCGGCAACCGTAAGCATCGAAGATCGCTCCCTTTTCGGGGACGGCGAAACACGCCGTGGGCGCCCACCTAACGCAGGCGCCGCGCGATGGCAAGTCCAGCCTTCGCGGTGCACGCGCCCGCATTGCTGCTAGCGTTGCCCCATGCGCCGCTTCGCCCTCGCGCTTTGCATTTTCGCCGGCACCTTTGCCGCTCCCCGCATCGCGGATGCCTGCTCTTGCATCAAGCCGCCCGGGCCCGTCGAGGCCGCCCGGGACGCCGGTGCGGTCTTCGAGGCCAAGATCGTCTCGAAAGAGGGCTTCAAAAAAGAGTTCCCCGGCTCCGACTTCAGCCAGCAGATGACCCGCTACACGGTCGAGGTGAGTCGGGTCTGGAAGGGCGCCGACCTCGCTCCGAGCGGATCCAAGGTGCAGATCGAGACCGCCGACAACTCGGCCGCGTGCGGACGCAGCTACGAGATCGGGACGAGCTACCTGATCTACGCCACCTTGGACGGGACCAACTTCGTGGACGGCTTGTGCTCACGCACGGCCAAGTCGGCCGACGCGGCCGACGACTTCGCGGCCCTCGACGCGGCCAACGGCGACTTCGGCAGCGCCGGGGAGGACGAGGGCGGCGAGGACGAGGGCAACGCCACCGCGAACCCCGATCCGGAACCCCCGGTCGTGAATCCCTTCGATCACGGCAGCCAAGACGCGGGCAGTGATCCCGGCGCAGATCCGATCACCGAGCCCCCGCCCGCGGAGGGCTCGAAACGCGGCTGCTCGCTCGGCGGCGAGAATTCCGGCGCGGCCGGCTTGCTCTTCGTCGGGCTGCTCGCGTGGCGTCGCCGTCGTAGCGCCTGAACACCGCTGTTCGCCCGAGGCCTCTCCTTGGGGGACCGGCCCGGGTGTGACGCGGCCCGGTGCATAGGGCATGCTGCGCCCACCGCCGGCTTCGGCCCGGCGTGCCGCCCCCATGTCCCATATCGGCCGATCCACGATCCCCACCCCCCAAAACGAGCCGGTGCGCGCCTACGCGCCCCAAAGCCCCGAACGCGCCCGGATCCAAGCCGAGCTCGATCGCCAAGCCGGCCTCGAGCTCGAGGTGCCGCTGCGGATCAACGGCCAGGCCGTCACCACCGGCAAGTTCGAAGACATGGTGATGCCCCACCGGCACAGCCACCGACTCGGCCGCGTGCACCAAGCCACGAGCGAGAACGTGACGGCGGCGATCGCTGCCGCCGAGGCGGCCCGCCCCGCGTGGGCGGCCCTGCCCTTCGAAGAACGCGCCGCCGTCTTTTTGCGCGCGGCCACCTTGTTGCAAGAGCGCTTCCGCGATCGCCTGAACGCGTCGACGATGCTCAACCAGTCGAAGACCGTGCACCAAGCCGAGATCGACAGCGCCTGCGAGCTGGTGGACTTTTTCACCTTCAACTTGCACTTTTTGGAGCGCATCTACGCCGAGCAGCCGCGCAGCACCCCCGGGGTGTGGAACCGCAGCGAGTACCGGCCCCTCGACGGCTTCGTCTTCGCCGCCTCGCCTTTCAACTTCACCTCGATCGCGGCCAACTTGTGCGCGGCCCCGGCCATGTGCGGCAACACGGTGGTGTGGAAGCCCGGCCCCACGGCCATGCTCAGCGCCCACTACGTCATGGACCTGTTCGAGGCGGCCGGTCTTCCTCCCGGCGTCATCAACATGGTGCCCGGCGACCCGGCCACCGTCGGCGGCCAGATCATGCGCGACCCCAAGCTCGGGGGCGTGCACTTCACCGGCAGCACCGCGACCTTCAAGCTGCTGTGGCGCCAAGTGGCCGAGAACCTCGACCACTACGCTTGCTACCCCCGCGTGGTCGGCGAGACCGGCGGCAAGGACTTCGTGGTGGCCCACCCCAGCGCCGACGCCCAGGCCCTGGGCATCGCCTTGTTGCGCGGCGCTTTCGAGTATCAGGGCCAAAAGTGCTCGGCCGCCTCGCGCGCCTACATCCCCTCGAACCTGTGGCCGCAGGTCAAAGCCATCCTCGAAGGCGGCATCGCCGAGATGAAAGTCGGCGACGTGCGCGACTTCTCGAACTTCATGGGCGCGGTCATCGACGCGCGCGCCTACGCCAAGCACAGCGGCGCCATCGAGGCGGCCAAAAAGGCCGTCGGTCAGGGTGTCGTCGAGATCCTCGGCGGACAGCACGACGACCGCGAGGGCTGGTTCATCCACCCCACCGTCATCGTGGTCGACGACCCCAAGTACGTCACCATGCGCGAGGAGCTCTTCGGCCCCATCTTGACCCTCTACGTCTACCCGGAGGCCGAGTTCGAAGACACCCTCGAGCTTTGTGACCAGACCAGCCCCTACGGACTCACCGGTGCGATCTTCGCCGAAGAGCGCAGCGCCGTGGATCTGGCCGTGCAAAAGCTGCGCTTCGCCGCCGGCAATTTCTACGTCAACGACAAGCCCACCGGTGCCGTCGTCGGCCAACAGCCCTTTGGGGGCACCCGCGCCAGCGGCACGAACGACAAGGCGGGAAGCATGTGGAACTTGCTGCGCTGGCTCAGCCCGCGCACCATCAAAGAGAACCTCGCCCCGCCCCACGCTTGGACCTATCCTTTCTTGGCCGCGGACGAGAGCTGACCTCGCCCCTCGCCGCCCCTTCGAAGCGCCCGCCATGTCCCACCCTCGCCTCTTCGTCGCTGCCCTCGTCACGGCCTGCCTCCCCCTCGGGGCCTGTGCGGGCAAAAAACCCAGCGAAGCCCAGTGCCAGGAGTACACGGACCACATCATCGAGCTGATGAAGCAAGGTGATGAGAACGGACGCAAGATCGACAAGCTGCCGCTCAAGCGGCGTGACCGCCTCTTGGAGCTGTGCACCATCGAGGGCACCGAGCCCGAGGTCCTTTGCGCCCTCGAGCACGACAGCTTCGAGGCCATCGCCGAAAACTGCAAGTGAGCGATCTACTCGCGCGGGTGGTGGCGCATCCGGTCTCGGCCGGCTGCATTTTGCTGGCGGCCTTCATCTACTTCTTCGCCGGGGAGGCGGGCATCGAGCTCGTCTTCTTGGACGCGCGCGTATTCGAGGGCGAGCCCTGGCGTGCCTTGACCACCGCCTTCGTCCACGGCGGCTTTTGGGGCGACGAGAGCGCGACCATGGGTGCGTTGCACCTCGGCTTCAACGCCATGTGGTTGTGGATCTTGGGTGCCGAGCTCGAGCGCCACTGGGGGCACTTTCGCTACGCGGCCTTCATCATCTTGGTGGCGACGCCGAGCTCGCTGGCCGAGTACGCCTTTTTGTACACACCGGTGGGTCTTTCGGGCGTGGTCTATGGCCTCTTGACCGCGCGCTGGTGGATGGACAAGCGGCGCCCCGGCGTGCTCACCCCGATCCCGCCGCGCACGGTGCAGTTCCTCGCCTTTTGGTTCTTCTTTTCGATCGCGATGTCGATGAGCGACACCCTGCCGGTCGCCAACATCGCGCACGGGCTGGGTGCCCTGATCGGCTGGCTGCTCACCTGTTTTGCCATCGGAGCGCTGCGAGACAGGCTCGTCACGGCCACGCTGGCGATGGCCTTGGTCGCGGGCTCGGTCTTGGTGGCTGGCCCCTTTCGCCCGCAGGTGAACCTCGCCTCGCTCGGCGCCGTCGATGAGATGGCCCTCGGCATGCAGGCCCTTTCGGCCGGCGACTACGCCGAAGCCGAGCGCCGCTTCGGACGCGCCACCACCTACCGCCACTGCCCCCCGGAGACCTGGTTCAACCTCGGCTTGGTGCGCGTGCGCCAAGGCGACTTCGAGCGGGCGGCCGAGGCCTTTGCGGTCGCCAGCGAGCTGGCCCCCGGCCAAAGCGACTTTGCGCGAGCTCGTGACCAGGCCCGGGCCGAGGCCGCGCGCCGCCGTGCGCTCGCGCCTCAGGGCCGATAGCCGTCGTGGACCTCGCGGCCGCGAAAGCCCGAGTAGCTGCGGGCGGCGGTGAAGGTCGAGTCGAGGAAGTCGTGGCGCACCAAGCTGATGACATCGTCCTCGCTGCCGAGGGTGTAGACCTCGGGTGCACCATCTGCGTCGACGTCCGAGATCGGTGAGCCTCCGTTCGGTGGCCCGGCCAAGCGCGTCTCCAAGGTCGCGCCATCGATGGGGTCGAGGATGTACAAAAAGCCCCCCGGGCCCGGCTCCCCGACGAAGATCTCTTCGCGTCCGTCCGCGCCGAGATCCGCGCTGCCGATGGCCGCCGGGATGGCGCGGCCGAAGCCCTCGCGTTCCCAGGCCATGGCCCCGTCGCTCCCGCGCATCGCATAGACGCGGGTCTCGGCCATGCTCGAGCCCATCTCGGGATTCGCGTTGCTGAAGGCGAAGACCAGGTCGTAGGCGCCATCCTCATCGAGGTCCACGGGGAGTGGGGCGGTCACCGTGAAGATGGCCGCGGGGTCCGAATCGAAAGTCCAACGCGTCCCCGTCATGCGATCGACCACGTAGGCGCGCCCGCAGGCATCGGCCGCCACGAGCTCCGGCTCGCCGTCGTCATCGACATCTGCAAAGACGGGCGAGGCCATGAAGCCCCCCGTCGCGCAGGCGCTCGCCACGATCTGCATCGGCGTGAAGGTGAGCGCCGCGGGATCGTAGTTGAGCCAGTACAGATTGCCGGGCAAGGTCTCCCCGCCCGAGCCGATGGCGACGTCGATGGTCCCGTCACTACGTCGGTAGGTCGCCGGGCTGTCCCAGATCTCGGCCCCGTCGGGTTCGTTCCACAGCGCCTCCAGGTTTTGGTCTCCGTCGAGCACGGTCAGCCGCCCGGCGTGGCGCACGTTGTTGAGGCCACCGCCGCTGCTCATGAAGATCCGCGGGTCGCCGCGCACCTCGGCCAAGGCGAAGGTCAGGCCGTCGGATACATAGCCGCGGTCGGTGAGGCGCCACAGCTCGCTGCCGTCGACGCCCGACAAGGCGATCAGATCCTGGGTGCGCCCGGTGGTCAGGATGTCGAGCACGCCGTCGTCGTCGACGTCGCGACACAAGGGGTAGGCGAAGCCCCCCTGCCCATCGTCGGTATCCCAACGAAAGGTGCCATCGCCGTCGACCACGAGCACCGATCCGAGGTTGTCGAAGTCCCCGAGGGTCACGATGATCTCCTCGCTGCCGTCCCCCTCGAGATCGCAGTGGGCGATGGCTCCTTCGAAGGTATCGGGGAGGTTGTCGACGACCACTTCGCCGGGGATGGCGTCGCCGCTGTCTCCCGTCTCGGTGCTCTCCTCCTCTTCGCTGCTGGAGCTGGTGCCGCCGATCGAAGCCGCGCTTCCGCCGCTGGTGTTGGCGATGGGAGGCGCGTCGCCGACGCAGGCCATCTCGAACGCGACGCCCAAAGCCAGGGCGAGGCACAGCCCGAAGCGGGTGCCCTTGCCCACCCCGACGCCGATCCCATGCAAGCAAGTCATGGATCGACGATGCCCCCCGATCCGGGCCAGCGCAAGCGCGAGGCCGCTCAGCGCCCCAAGATCGAGTCGAGCAGGCCCTTTTTCTTGGCCGCCACCTGGACGTCGAGGGTCTCGGCGAGCTCGCGCAAGAGCTCCTCTTGGCGCGCGTCGAGCTTTTTGGGCACGACCACCTCGACGTGGACCAGGTGGTCCCCCCGTCCGCGTCGTCCCAAAACGGGGACGCCTTCACCCCGCAAGGGGATGACGTGGCCCGGCTGGGTGCCGGCGTCGATCTCGACCTCGGTCTCGCCGTCGAGGGTCCGCACCGGCAAGGTCGTGCCCAGGGCCGCCTGCGCGATCGAGATCGAGACCTTCGAGTGGATGTCGAAGCCCTCGCGCACGAAGTCGGGGTCGGGCTCGACCATCAACTGCACGTAGAGGTTGCCGGCCGGCCCTCCGCGTGGGCCGCCCTCACCGCCGCCGGGGATCCGCAGGGTCTGCCCATCGTCGACCCCGGCCGGGATCTTGACGGTGAGCTTCGAGTTCGTTTGCACCGTCCCTTGGCCGCTGCAGGTGTCGCAGGGGGTCTCGATGCGCTTGCCCTGCCCGCGGCACACCGGGCAGGTGGTCTGCAGCGTGAAAAAGCCCTGGCGGTGGGTGACCTGGCCACGCCCGCCACACTGCGCGCAGCTGACCGGCGAGGTTCCCGGCGCCGCGCCCGAGCCCTCGCAGGTCTCGCAGGACTCGCGCCGCGGCACCTCGATCTCCTTTTCGGCCCCGCGTACGGCCTCTTCGAAATCGATTCGCAGGCCCATCTTGAGGTCGGCCCCGCGCCGCGGTCCGCCCCGCGCCCCGCCGAAGCCGAGGTTGCCGAACAAGTCGCCAAAGAGATCGCCAAAGTGGCTGAAGACCTCTTCGGCCCCCGAAAAGCCGGAGAAGCCCGCCTGACGCGGACCCTCGTGGCCGTACTGGTCGTACAAAGAGCGCTTCTGGTCGTCGCTGAGGACCTCGAAGGCCTCGGCCGACTCCTTGAAGCGCTCCTCCGCCTCGGCATCGTCCGGATTTCGATCCGGGTGATACTGCATCGCCTTTTTTCGATAGGCGCGCTTGATGTCCTGGGCGGAGGCGTTTCTCTCGACGCCCAGGACCTCGTAGTAATCGCGTTTTGCGGACACCGCGCGGCGCAAGCTAAGCACCGACCCCCCCAGCGTCAAGCGCCGCGGCCCTGGACGGCCAAGGCCGGGGATCCCGCACCCTGGCGCGGGCCGGGGCCGGTCAGGACGGCCCCGACTCGGCCGCGCGAGCCCGCCCCTTGTCCGGCGCCCGCGCGTGCGGCCCCTCCTTCGGCCTGTGGGGTGCGCTGTGTTAGCTTTCGGCGCTTTCCCAGCTGTCCTTGGCCGAGCTGTCCTGGCCCGGACCCCCGCCCCCGGTTGCACCATCATGTCCCGTCTTCGCAACGCCCCCGCCTTCTTGCTTCCCTCTCTCGCTTGCCTCGCGCTCGGCGCGTGCGGCCCCGACGACACGCGCTTGTTCGACGAGAGCGGCGTGTGGTCCTTGACCCACTACAGCGAGGACGGCAGCGAGCTGTTCACGCTCGACAAGCGCACCTCGCAAGACGCCTTCATGATCAACTTCAACCGCAGCAAGGGCGTGGCCGCCGCCGCCGCCTGCAGCTTCGGTGGCTCGGGCAGCAGCAACGTGCCCGGCAGCTCGACCTGCCGCCAAGGCAGCGGCGACCAGCTCGAGTGGGAGTGCAAGTGCTTCAGCTACGAGTTCGAAGGCTCGACGATCCGGATGACGGAGTTCGCGCCGGGCAACGCGGCCCCGCCGGTCGGCAGCGCCGACACCGACGGCTCCGGCAGCGGCACGACCGAAGTCGCCGTCAGCGAGTTCGGCGAGGTCGCCAACTCCTACAACTTCACGCCCCTGCCCGGCCCCAGCGAGCTCGACCTCGACGGCCTCTACGGCAGCAACGGCGTCAACTCGCTCTTCGTGTTCCTCAAGCGCTTCGACGGCCTCTTCGACGAGAGCGGCTGCGCCCAGGCTTGCTTCGGCGAGTGAGTTCTCTGGCCCCCGGCCCCCGGCCCCCGGCCCCCGGCCTCAACAAGCCGAGCCGAGCCGAGACCCCTGACTACGCCCCGCGCAGCGGGTTGTAGCAGGGGTTTTTGTGGGGGTCGTAGTAGCTGACGAAGCGCGTCGGGGCTTGGGCCTCGCTCCGATCGCTCGCGTAGAGATCCGTCGACAAGATCAGCGACTGCAAGAGTCGGTCGCTCGCGCCCCTCGGTGTCCGCTCGATCGCGCCGTGGTGGCGCAGATGCTCGGCCACCCAGCTCTCGATCGCGGCGTCGGGGATCTCGAGATCGAGCCAACGCGCGCGAGCCGAGAGGTACCAGGCCAGCTTGCGCGGGTTGGGCTCGAAGTTCGAAAAGCGACGCCAACGCCACAGGGCATAGCCCCCGCCGCCCAACGCGGCCCCGGCCACCACCACCGCGCCGCCGATCAAAAAGCGGCGCCGCGACGGCGACTTCGTGGGCTCGGACTCTCGCATCGTCATAGCTTGGCCGCCGCCCAACGCGAGAGGGCCGAGAGGGTCAAGGTCGGGTTGGCCGGCCCCGAGGTGGGGAAGACCGAACCGCCGAGGACCACCAAGTTGCGGACCTGGTGGTGCAGCAAGTTGCGGTCGACCACGCTGTCTTCGGGGTCGTCGCCCATGCGGGTCGTCCCGAGGATGTGCCCTTCGGTGTCGCGGATCTCGCCGTCCTTGTCGAGTCGGATCCGATCGACCGGCAGCGCGCCGAAGGCCCGCTCGGCGTCGGCGGCGGCGTGGGCTGCGATCGTCTCTCGGGCGTACTCGCTGCGCCCGTGCCAGATCACCTTGGGCCGCTCGGGGTCGGCCCGGTTGAAGACCACGCGATTGTCCTCGCGCGGGAGGTCTTCGTAGATCATCTGCGCGGCCATCAGCTGGCGCAGCTTGTCGGGGCGCCCTTTTTCGAAGCGAAGGTGCGGAACGTTCCAGGTCTCGATCAGGCAGGCCGCACGCGCGCTGCGATCGGCCCCGAGGTAGTGCATGTAGCCGTGCCCGCCGATCGAGGTGCTGCCTTGAAAGTTGTCGACCCCGTCGAGCTCGACGAAGACGCGTACGGAGGCTTGCTCGTGTAGACCGCGCCCGACCGGTCCGCGATCGAGGCCCGAGCGCAACAAGATGTGAGGATTGAACAGGGCGTTGGCCCCCAGCGCCACCAAGCTCGCCTCGACGCGTTGCTCGCGGCCCTTCTCGCGGTAGACGACGCCACTGGCCTGCCCGCCCTTGGTCTCGATCGACTGCACGGCGCAGCCGGTGCGCAGCTCGACGCGCGGATCTTCGAAGAGCGTGCGCAGGCCATTGAGCACGGTGAACTTCGAGTCGATGGGGCAGCGCCCGCACACACCGTTGGCACAGCAGGCGGGGCGCTTGGAGTTCGGCCCGTCGACGGCGCGCGTCGGTCGTGCACAGGGCTGATGAAAAAAGTGCTCGGGCCACGCGGCCTTGAGCAGGCGCTCGGGCTCGGTGTAGCGGTGCGGGGGCTGGGGGTACGGCGTCGAGCGGCGAAAGGGGGTGTCCTCGTGGTCCCCGGCCACGGCCATCAGCGCCTCGACTTCGGCGTAGTGAGGCTCGAGCTCGTCGTAGCCCACCGGCCAGTCGCGGCCGACGCCAAAGCGACGCCGAAGCTCGAAGTCCGCGGGCAAAAAGCGCGGCGTGCAGGCCCACCACAAAAGCGAGGTCCCGCCGACGGCGTGGGCGTACTTCCAGGGCTTGCTGCGCTTTTGGGGGTTGTCGACGCTGCGGGTCGAGGCGTCCAAGAGCGCGTCTTCCTCGCCTTGCATGCGCCAGGCGTGCGTGCGCAGCTCGCCTTTTTCGAGCCAGAGCACGCGCGCGGTGGCTGGAGCCCTCGCCAGCCAGGCGTGCAAGAAGAACGCGCTGGCGGGTCCGCTGCCGACGACGACGATGTCGAATGCCTCGGGCACGCGCCGGCAGGGTAGCCGAATGTGCGGCCCTTCGCAGGGCCCACCCCGGCGCGCGCGCCCCTGACTAGATGCCTGCGCGCGCCCCTGACTAGGGGAGCTCGAAGGTCAGGTGCACGATGGTGATGATGTCCTTTTCGTAGGAGCTCTTGTCGTTGTTGCCCTCCCACGAGGTCGCGGTGGAGTTCGCCGGGTTGACGTTGATCACGCCCATGTCCGCATTCCACAGCGCGCCGATGTCCTCGCCGCCGGCCGACTTGACGATGCGGCTGGCTCGCTCATGCGCGTTCGCCGATGCCTCGGCGAGCATGTCGACCTTCACCTGATCGAGCTTGGTGTAGTGGTAGGTCGGCGTCCGCGAGCTGACGGGCACACCGCTTTCGAGCAAGGACGTGATCTCGCGCGAGGCCTTCTCGACGAGGGCGATGTCGTTCGACTCGACGGTGATGGTCTGGTGCGTCGACCACCCACGGTTGACCTGCCGTTGCACGCGCTCCTCGCCCACGAAGACGGTCTCGGTCTCGACGACCGGGTAGCTCGAGACGGCCGAGGTGTGGATGTCTTCGGGCGCGACCCCCTGCTCGATCAAGAACTTCTTGGCGAGCTCCATGTCCTCTTTGAGCTCGCGGTAGGCCTGGGTGCGATCCCCGTGTTGGGTGGTGATGTCGGCGGACCAGACGATGAGGTCCGAGACGATGCGCTTGGTGGCCGAGCCGGTGACGCGCAAGGTCCGCTTCTCCGGGTTGGTCCGCACGCGCTCCCAGGTGCTGGCGGCGTCGTGGACGGCGAGCACCCCGCACAGCGCGGGAATGGCCAGGGCGAGCAGCCAAAAGGTGTACTTGCGGTCGCTAAAGCGCGAGACGGTCGCGGGACGGGGGGACGATTCGAGCACGCGCCAGGGACGTACGGGGCGCGCCCGCTATTTCCCGTTGCGCGAAAAAGTTCATCCCAGGACACGCACCCTGCACCCCCGGCCGCCTCCCGTACACTGCCCGCGTCGTGCCGATCACCGTCCATCACATCCCGATCTGCCCCTTTTGCCAGCGCCTGGAGATCCTGCTCGAGCGCCTGGGCCAGCGAGAGGCGGTGGCCTTCGAGGTGGTGGACATCACCAAGCCCCGCGACCCCCATATCTTGGAGCTGACGGGCGGCAGCACGGCCTTGCCGGTGATGGACCTGCACGACGGGCGCAGCCTCAAAGAGTCCCTGGTGCTAATGGAGTACCTGCACGACCGCTTCGCCACGCCCGAGCGAAGTTTGCGCCAGGCGGAGCCCTACGCGCGCGCGCTCGAGAGCCTGCTGGTCTCGATGGCGAGCCCCTTCATCAACGCGGGCTACCGCTTCGTGATGAACCAAGACAAGGCCAAGCGCGCGAAGTTGGAGCAAGACTACTTCGATCAGCTGGCGGGCCTGTCGGCCTTCCTCGAACGCCACGCCCAAGGCGAGGGCCCCTGGCTCTTCGAAGACTTCGGCTGGGCCGAGACGGCCTTCACCCCCTTTTTCCAGCGCTTCGCCTTCATCGAATACTACGAGGGCGTGGACATCCCCGAGGGCCCGAAGCACGCGCGCGTGAAAGCCTGGCGCGACGCCTGCATCGCCCACCCCAACGCCCAACAATCCCCCCGCGAAGAGATCATCAAGCTCTACTACGACTACGCCCTCGGCGCCGGCAACGGCAGCGAGCCCCCCGGCGACCGCAAAGTCTCGAGCTTCAGCTTCACGCCCCACTGGCGCGAGCGCCCCTGGCCGCCCAAAGACAAGTACGGCAAACCGGCGAGCGACGCGGAGTTGGGCTTGGTGTAGCCGAGCGTCGAGCCCCGCCGCTCACCCACAAGTCTGCGTGCCGGGACACTCGTCGTCCCCCAAGCACCCGACCCACTTGCAGCCGCCGTCTTCGCACACGAAGTTGTCGGCGGTCGTCGGCTCCGCGCCCAGGTCACAGTCGGCGGCCGTCGTGCACGCGGGCACGCAGGCTGGCGCGTTGTAGCCGAGCAGCAGATCCACGAAGCCCGAGTAGGGCCGGCAGACCTGGCCGGGCGAGCACTCGCCGTCGTTCATGCAGCCTTGGTAGTTGCAGGCGCCTTGCTCGCAAGTCCAGTTGTCCTCATCCCAGGCCCCGCCGGCGAGCACACAGTCGCTCGGCTGCGTACAGCCGACGGCGCAGCGCAGCCCACTGCCAAAGTCGACGCACACGTTCCCGCTCACGCAGTCGTTCGCGTCGTTGCAACCCAAGTTGCAACGTCCACCCTCACAGATCTGCGCCGCCATGCAGGTCCCGCTGCCGCTGCAGTCCGCATGACAAGTCGGCGGCGGATCATCACCGCCCGTCGTCCCCGTGTCAGTCTCGCTCCCGCTCGAGTCGCTGGTCTCCGCCGAAGTCCCCGAGCTGCTCGCGTCGCTCGCGGTCGCGTCGCTGGACTCGCCGCTGCCCGCCTCGCTGGAGCTGGTTGGACCCGAGCTCGTGAGCGTCGTCGACTCCGAGTCCTCGTTGCCATCGGAGGTCCCGCAGGCGAAGGAGGCCAAGGTCAGCGACAAGGCGAGCGAGGAGCCAATGCGGGGCATCGGCGCAGTGTACCGCCTCCCGCCTCCCCTCCCCCACGCCCCTCCCTTTTCCGCTACCCTCCCCCACGGAGATGCGCGACTGGCTGGTGCGGTCCCCGGTCTTCAAAACCGGTGTGGGGCGCGAGGAGCGTCCTAGGCAGGTTCGATTCCTGTGCATTTCCGCCGAGGCTCGAGGGTCGCTCGCCAACTGGGTTGGCGTGACCCTCGGGTCGCTTTTCGTGGGTGTGGGGGCGGCGTGCGGGCTGGGGGCTCGCGCGCGCCCGTGACCCTTGAGCCGCACGCCCGCTCCGCTTAGGCTGCCGCCGGATGCTGCATCGCGCCGCCGATCTGCTCGCCGTGGGCCTCGTGAGTGTGGGCCTGTTGGCGTGGGTCGTGGGGAAGTTGCCGCCGCGCGCGCATGGGCGTGACGTCGACTGGGCCGATGCCGTCGCTGGGGCCGGTGGAGCGGCCGTGGGGGGCTGGGCCGCCGTGCGCTTTGGCGGGGCCGGGGCGCTGCCGTGGATGTGGCTCGGTGTGCTTTTGTGGTGGGGCCTTCGCAGCTGGGGGCGCGCGCCCGAGGCCCCCGAGACCGTCGTGAGCCCGGGGCCGCTGCGGGCCGTCGGCAGCGTGCTCGTCTTGGCCGCCGCCGCGTCGTTGTGGATCGACAGCGCCGCGGCCGGCTTTTCGTGGGGCCTCGCGCTGAGCTTGGGTGTGCTCGTCTTGGTCGCCGGCCTCGCCTACATGGCCGGGGCGCGGGTGGCCCAGAGCATCTTTGGGATCTTGCCCGCGCTGGGGCTCGCCGGAATCGCCATCGCGGCGATCTTCGCGGGCCCAGGTGCCGCCTCGGGCTCGGTGCTGCAGCGCAGCCTCGCCATCTTCGAGGCCGCCGGCGACTGGCAAGCCGGGGCCATGGGCGCCGTCGGGGCGCTCACCGCCGTCGTCATTCACGCCGGGATCGGGCTGGGCGCGAGCTCGGGGGCCATCGCTTCGCCCACCGGGGCGGGCGGCGGACTGCGGCGCATCGTGATCGTCTGGATCTTGAGCTTCGACGTCGGCATGGCCTTGTTGGGCGAGGCCGAGGCGCGCTTCGACGATCCGGCCGCGCGCGCCGAGGACGGTCGCGCGCACATGCGGCCGCTCGAGCGGGCCCACGCGCGGGCCTTCTTGCCCAGCCCCCGCGGACAGTCGGTGGTGCTGCCAGTGGACACGCCGCTCGAGTCCGGCAAGCGCTACACGGTGTGGTTTCGGGCCAACCCGCGCGGCTACAAGGTCGGCGTCGTCTCCAAAGACGGAAGCGCCATCGCGCTGCCCGCCTTTGCGAGCACCGAGGGGATCGAGGCCGTCTACTTTCGAGACAAAGATCCGCAGCGGGGCGCCAGCGCGAGCTGGGACCTTCGCGTGCCGGTGAAGTCGGAGGCCGTCGAGCTGCCGAGCGGCGCCACGGTCCGCAAGCTGACGCGCGCCGACGAGGACACCGACCTCAACAAGCTCTCCGAGCGCTGGGACGGGCCCTACCTGCCTTTGCAAGACATCTCGGTCGAAGTCGCGGTCTTCGAGGCGAGCGCGCCGGCCGAGCAGATCGGCGACCACCTGGCCATGGTCGAGATTCTGCCGGAGGGGCCGCGCACGGAGTTCGACTTGCAGACGATCGTGAGCATGGGCTTTCGCGGCCCCTTGCTCGAGGCTACGCCGCCCGGACCCTTGGCCTTCGAGGCCGCGCCTGGACTGCCCGGCCTCGCCTCGTTGGAGTTGGGCACGCGCCGCCGGGCCGAGCTGCGGGCGCCGGCCGGGGGACTTCGCTTTGGCGAGCTGCGACCCAACGGCGAGCTGGCCTTGCCCGCTTGGCGCGCCTTGGCCGAGGTCGAGCATCTGGCCTTTCATCCGCGCGAGGGCACGACGGGCGCGACCTTTTACGTGCCGGTCGAGCTGCGGCGCGACGAGGCGGGCGAGGTCGAGAGAGTCGACGGCCGGATCCGTCTGCGCAGCCAGGTCGACGCGCCCATCACCTTGTTGGCCGCGAGCAAGCTGGCCGACTACGAGGGACCCTTCTTGCCCGTGGCGGCGCAGCCCCTGTGGCTGGAGCTTCACTCGGGCATGCAGCTGGCCGATCCGGCCTCGACGCCGCTGGCCGATCGCGGTCGCTTCGCCCATGAGGGGAGCGAGGCGCGGGTGTGGGTGCCCTTGTCGGCGGCCGACGCCGGTCCCGAGGCCGAAGGTTGGATGCAGCCCGACGCCGGCGCGTGGATCGAAGCCGGCATGCTCGGACCTTTCGCCAGCCAAAGCGCCAGCGGCCTCGCGCCCCTGGGCCCGGTGGCGCTGGGCCTCGCGGCTTTGGTCTGGGCCCTGGCCTTCGTGGCGAGCTGGCCCGTGCAGCCCGTCTTGCGTGGCGTGGCCCTGGTGCTCGCCTTGGGACTCGGGGCCCTGTTGCCGGCCGTCTGGCTGTTGATCGCCGGGTGCCTGTGTGCCTTGCTCGGCAACCTCGGTGGACGGATCGGGCGCGAGGCGGCCTAGGCCGAGATAGTCCGTCGCGCGTCCCGCTGCGTCGCGCGCTCAGCTCTCGGCGAGCAGCGCGTCGATCTCTTTGCGCAGGGCGCTCTCGCTGACGGCGCCTTGGTGGACGAAGCGGATCTTGGCGCGCTTGTCGACGATCACCATGTGGGGGATCAAGGAGACGCGAAAGGCTTGGCCGATCCCGCCGGCGTCGTAGACCATGCGAAAGCTCAGCCCTTTGGCCTGACGGTAGCCGGCGACGAGCGCAGGGACGTCGCCTTCGCGGTCGCGGTTCACGCCGATCACCTGCACCGGGGCGTCGGCGTAGCTGCGATGCAGGGTCTCGAGCGTGGGCATCTCGCGCGCGCAGGGCCCACACCAAGTCGCCCAAAAGGCGAGCACGGTGACCTTGCCTTCGAGGTCGGCGTCGCGCAGCTCGGGGCCATCGAAGCCGCGGGCGACGAACTTGGGCAGCTCGTCCGAGGGGCCGAGTGGGCCCCAGCGATCCCAGCGGTCGAAGTACAAGCGCGCGTCGTGTCCGCCCGAGGCGAGCACGGCGCCCAGGCTCAGCGCGCTGGCGAGCAAGGCCGCCTGCGACGAG
>JAUIJR010000061.1 GCA_030431075.1 Polyangia bacterium
CTCCCGTGACCAGGGCTCGCATGTCGAGATCAACTTGGCCGACGCAGCCCCTCGCTCGCCAGACACTCGCGGTCACGGCTGAGATTCAATTGCGTGTCGCCATCTCGATGACGCGAAGGCGTCGAATTCTCGTCACACGAGATCGCGCCCTGCTGCATTTCGATCGCACTTGTTTCGGCGCGGTCACGGGAGAAGAACTTGGCGGTCAAAGCGATCGTCGACGCTTGCGAGCTCGGCCCGGACAGGGGCATGAAGAGTCATGCCGCCTTTCGCTCCCGCGAGCCTGGACTCGGATCCCGGCGGCCTCGTCGCCCTGGGCATGCGTCGGCGCCCCTTGGTCGTCGCCCACCGTGGTGCGAGCGCCTCGGCCCCCGAAAACACGCTGATCGCCTACCGCCACGCCCTGATGTTGGGGGCCGAAGCGGCCGAGTGCGACGTTCAGCTCAGCGCCGACGGCGAAGTCGTGCTCATGCACGATCGCAGCTTGAGCCGCACCACGGACGGACGCGGGCTGGTTTCGCGACGCAGCTGGGCCCAGCTCAGCCGCCTCGACGCCGGCGCCTGGAAAGGCGAGGGCTTCGCCGGCGAGCCGGTGGCCCGACTCTCCGAGCTCGTCGACCTCGCGCGCGGACGCATGCGCTTGTTCGTCGAGCTCAAGGCCGGCCGCGGACTCTCCGCCCGCGTGGCCGAGGTGCTCGAGGCCCGCGGCGCCCGACCCGACGAAGTTGTTTTGATGTCCTTCGACACCAAGCTCTTGGCCGAAGCCCAGGCCCTCGCGCCCCGCTTCGCCCGGGTGCTCTTGCGCCGCAAGCCGCTGTTTGGGGCCAGCTACGGCGCCTCCGTCGTCGACCAAGCCTTGACCGTCGGCGCGCACGCGCTGGGCTTGAACCAAAAGGGCGTGAGCAGCGAGGTCTGCGGCCACGCCCGCGACGCCGGCCTCCCCGTGCTCTGCTACACGGTCAACGACCCCTGGCGCGCCCGCACCTTGCGACACATGGGGGTCGACGGGATCATCAGCGACGTCCCGCGCCGCATCGAGGCGAGCTTGGGCACGGTCCGCAAGCGTCGCCGTCGCCTGGCGGCCTAGCCTGCCGACCCAGCCTGCCGACTAGATCCGGCGCGCCTCGAGGGGCACCGCCTCGGGGAGCGGCAAGGGCCGTGAGGGCTCGGCGAGCTTGGTTTCGCAGCGCGTGCCCTCGGCCAGCTGTCGGTAGGCCTCGCGGATCCCGTCGAGGGTCTGCGGCCACGAAAAGCGCTCCGCATGGTGCCGGGCCTCGCGGGCCTTCGAGCGGCGCAAAGCGGCGTCGAGCACCATCGCCTCGAGCGCGGCGACCATGCCCGGCCCGTCCTCGGGATCGATCAGGGCACCCACCCGCGGGGCATCCACCACGCAACGCGTGCCCGGGGCGTCGGCCGCGACCACCGGCAGACCCGAGGCCATCGCCTCGAGGGTCACGTTGCCGAAGGTGTCGGTCTGCGAGGGGTAGAAGAAGAGGTCGCTGCTCGCGTAGGCCCGCGAGAGCTCTTCGCCCTCGATGAAGCCGGTGAACACCGCCCGCGGAAGGCGGCGCTCCAAAAAGCCCCGCGCGGGGCCCTCGCCCACGATGAGCACACGGTGGGCCACACCGCGCGATTCGAGCTCGCGCAAGACGGCCGCGAGCTGCCGCGCCCCTTTCTCCCAAAACAGGCGCGCGACGAAGGCGATGACCACCTCGTCGTCTTCGATGCCGCGGATGCGGCGCCAGCTCATGTCGCGCCAGCGCGGCGAGAAGCGCTCGAGGTCGACCCCGCGCGCCCAGATCTTCGCCGGGTTTTCGAGCCCGTGCTCGCGCAGCTGGGCCAACATCGAGGGCGTCGGCACGTAGACCTCGTCGAAGCGGCCGTAAAAGCCGGTGACGAAGCGCCAGGCGATCGGTTCGAGCCAGCCCCAGCCGCGCAAGAAGCGAAAGTAGCTGGCGAAGTTGGTGTGAAAGGAGCCCACGACGGGCACATTGCGGCGCCGGGCCCAGGCGATGGCCTGCGAGGCGGCGCGGTCGGGGCTGGCCACGTGCACGACCTGCGGATCGAAGGCTTCGAGCTCGCGCCGGGTCGCGCCGTCGAGGCGGTAGGCGTAGCGGTAGCCCTTTTGGGCGAAGCCCAGCAAAGGCAGGGTCGGCAAGGGACGCAGCTCGGGCCCCACCTCGAAAGCCGGGTTCGGCCCCTCGGGCGCGAAGACGCGAACTTCGTCACCGCGCGCTTGCAGGTGGGCGACGAGGCGACGGATCGTCTTGGCCACGCCGTCCACGACGTCGACATAGTTTCCGACGAAGACCGCGATGCGACGCGGGGGTGACGACGAGGCTTCGGACGCGTGCATCCGTGCCCTTCATAGAATCCGAGGGTGCCCGATCGAGGACGGAGGCGTGAGAAGGTCGTGACGAAGATGCGACACGAAGGTAGCGCGGCGGCCTCCTGCCTCGCCTAGCTTGGCGCCGAGGTCCGGTGCTCACCCTTCTCGACGTCAGCAATCATTGGAGCCCCACCGGCGGGGGCGTGCGTCGCTACCAGCTCGAAAAGTGTCGCGCCTTGTCGGGGCGCGAGGGGATTCGACACGTATTGGTCACACCCGACGCCACGCGGCAAGCGACACAAATGGGTGAAGGCGTGGTGCGCGAGCATCTTCCGGCCCCGCGCTTGCCGGCGAGCGGTGGCTACCGCTACCTGCTGCGCGCCGGCGCCTTGGCCGAGGTCTTTGCCCGGCATCGTCCGGATGCCGTCTTTTGCGGCTCGCCGCTGGTCATGCCCAGCTTGGTGCGTCGCGCCGCCCGCCTCGCCGGCATCGACCCCGTGACCCTCGGCTTTTGGCATGCGGACTTTCCCCGCACCTACACTGGACGCGCCTTCGCGGCCCTGCACCCCCGCTTCGAGGCCCGCGGTGAGGCGCTCGGCTGGTGGTGGGCCCGCCGCGAGTACCGACACTTCGACGCGACCTTGATCGCCTCGCGCCGGGTCGCGCAGCGCATGCACGAACGCGGCCTCGAGCGCCTGGTCTACAACCCCCTCGGCGTCGACCTCGAGCGCTTTCATCCCGGCCGTCGCGATCCGCTCAAGGTCGCAAAGCTGCAAGCCGGCGACCCGCGTCGTCGTGCCATCTTCTTTCCGCACCGCTTTTGCGCCGAAAAGGGCCTCGAGGTCATCTTGGCCGCCTACGCCCAGCTCGAAGTGGAGCTCGGCGCGGGCGAGGCGGGCCCTCCCCTGCCCGCCTTGGTCTTTGCGGGCACCGGTCCCCGCGAGGCCGAGGTCGAAGCGGCGGTCGCCCGCTTCGAACACGTGCATCACCTCGGCTACCTCGACGATCCCGACGAGCTCGCCAGCTGGTACGCCTCGTGCGACCTGGGCGTGAGCCTCTCGAGCTGGGAGACCTTTGGCTTGTCGACGGCCGAGGCCATGGCCAGCGGCCTGGTCGTGATCGCCAGCGATCGCGGCGCCGCGCCGGACCTCGTCGAAGACGCCGGCGCCGGCGCATGCGTCGACGCGGGGGACCCCATGGCCGTCGCGGCCGCCTTGCGCCCGTGGCTCGAAGCTGCGGACCTCGAGCTCGCACGACGACGCGTGCGTGCGCGCGTCGAAGCGCTCACCTGGGAGGCGACCTTCGAAGGCGAACTGGCCTTGTGCCGCGAGCTGCTGCGCCTGCGCGCGGCGGGGCAAAGCTTGGCACCCGTTCTTCAGGCCGCCGCGGACCTGTGCGAGGGCGGCCGCACCCAGGGCCAGGCCAAGCGGGCAAACGCGACGTCCTCGCGCGCCGAAGAGATCCACTCGCGATCGAGGGGATGATCCAAGCGCGCTTCGAGTGAGGCGTACCAGTGCAGCACGTAGCTGCGCGGGCCGAGCAGCTCGCCCAGGCGCGCGCCGGATCCGGGGCGAAACCAACTCACCGAGACCTCGGGACCCAGGGGATAAAAGGCCTCGGGCTCGAGCACGCTCATGCCCGGCTGGGAGCGATTGTGGGTGACCTCTTGGAGCAGGTGGGTGCCCAGGCGAAAGCGCCGCAGCCGCTCTTTGGCGTCGAGCTCGGCCGCTCGCTCGAGGGCCAAGGCGATGATCTCGTTGTTCGGCACCGCCCCGAGCACCGCGTTGTTCACGGCCACCGGGTAGATGCTGCGCAGGTGTCGAAAGGCGCGGTCGGGCGCGGCCAGCCGGGTGCAGGCGCTGCGCAGGGCCATGCGGGCGCCCGCCTTCATCCAGGGCCAGGGGCGGCGCGACTGCACGACCTCGCGCGGCAAGGCCAAGCGCTCGAGCCCGCAAAATCCCGTGTGCGTGCGCAGGGGCGCGAGGTCCTTGAGGGTGATGGTGTCGGTGTCCATGTAGACGCCACCGCGTCGCCACAACTCGGCCAAGCGCAGCAAGTTTGCGCGCGCGGCCGGGGCGTCGAGCTTTCCGTAGAGCTCCATCGCGTTGCGTCCCAATCCGGGGAGCTGCGCGCCCAAGACCTCTTCGGGGGTGACGACGCGAAAGCCCGACCACGAGCCGAACTCGGCCAGGGCCGGATCCCTGCGTTCGAGACGATCCGCGATCAGCAGCATCTCCTCGGGTCGGCAGTGGGCCCGGGCCGAGCGCATCGCCACCAGGTGGGTCAGCGGGAACTTCGCCCCCAGCCACACGAAGACGAGACGGTTGGGGATCCGGCAGGGTGAAAGTTGGGGACCGAGCGTGTTCATGACGAAGGCTTCTCCTCGTGGAGCTCGCGCGCCTCGCTGCTGCGAAAGACCCGCATGCCGACCCAGCCGCGGACGAAGGCGAGGTCCTCGGCGCTGACGAGCCCACCGAGGCGGGCGCCCAGCAAGTAGGCGGCGGGGATCAACGTGGCGAAAAGTCCGAGCCGGCCCAGATGACCCAGCTCGAGAAAGTGGTCGAGGCCCACGGCCAGCCCCCAGCCGGGCAAGGCGAAGGCCAGCACCCGCAGGAAGTCCGTGAGCGGGAAGGTGTCGCGCAGGGGGGCGTCGGCCGCCCGGGCCATCATGCGCGCGTAGATCCACACCGTCGGCACGAAGGCGATCAAAGTGCCGATGGCCGGGCCGATGAAGCCGAGCCAGGCGGCCAAGGGGACGCTGATGAGCGCGTTGCTCAGCAAGGTCCAGCTCGCCGCCCGCAAAAGGTCGCCGGGGCGTCGGGCCGCGACCAAGAAGGGTCCAAAGGCGGTGATCCGCGCCAGGGTCAGCCAGGCGTAGCAGGCAAAGACCGGCCCGCTCGCCGCGTACTCGGGGCCGAAGGCCAGCACCATCAGATCCCGGGCGCCGGCGACGAAGACCAAGCTCAGCGGGACGACGATGCGCGCCGACTTCATCGCGGCCTCGCGCCACGAACGCAAGGCCGCACGCCCTCGGCCCTCGGCGAAGTCGCGGGACCATCCGGGCAGCTGCACGCTGGCGACCGAATAGGCGATGGTCGTCACCACCGGGATCTGCCAGGCGCCGTTGCGATACTCGGCCACCGCCTCGAGGCTGAAGAAGACCAGCACGATCCACTGATCGAGCTGGGCGTTGAGCACACTCACCGCCTCGGTGGCGCCGAGCAAAGCGGCGTAGCGCGCGATGCGAGCGACCGTCCAGGGCGTGGGCGTCGAAGGCCCGCGCCCCAATCCCCGCCCGCTGACGACGACGAAGACCAGCAGGTGCAGGGCGCCAAAGACGAGCAAACCCGTGACGATCCCCGGGACCCCGTGGCCCAAGGCCGCCGGAATCGCGGTGGCGGAGACCATGCCCACCGAGCGAAAAAAGCCCGAGAAGGCCGCCTCGCGCGGCCGCCCCTGGGCCAAGGCGACGCTCGACCAGTTGCGCGTCGGGAGATCGAAGACGGCGTAGAGGGCCATCCAGCCGAGGCCGTCCAGGGCGCCCACCCCGGTGGCGCTGCCCTCTCCCCCGATCCAACCCCCGACTCGCGCCAGCGCTTCGAGTCCAAAGGTCGCCAGCGCGAGCAAGCACAACGCGTCGGCAATGGCCAAGCCGAAGGAGACGCCGAGCACGCGACGAAAGAGAGTCCGGCGTTGCCCCGGTGAGGCGTCGGCGAAGCATAGGAGCACCACCTTGGGCAGCCCCGCCGTGAGCACGATGGTGAAGGTCGCGTAGACCAACATCAGCGCGCCAAAGCTGCCGTACTCGGCTTTGCCCAGCAGTCGGGCGATCACGATCGGGCCGACGGCCTCGGCCAGCTTGCCGAGCACGGTGCCCCACACCAAAATGCCGACGTCGCGGGCCTGCTTCGCGCCGGCGCTCATCGTTCAGCCCCCGGCCGCGCTCGGGATGGGCTTGCGCAGCAAACAGATCTGGCCTTGGGTCCAGCCCTCGAGCCAGCGCAGGGAGGCCGGCCGTCGGCCCAGTCGCTCGAGGGTCGGGCGGTAGACCTCGCGCTGCGCGTCGTGGACCACCAGTACGCCCCCCGGACGCAGCAGGGCGAAGCCCTCCTCGATGCAAAACACGCGGGCGCGTCCATCGACCAGGACCAAGTCGTAAGGTGAGCGTTCGAGCCGGCGCGGCAACTCGATGTAGCTGCGCATGATCTCGGGGCGGGCTTCGCAGGCCATGTGCCAGGCCTTCTCGGCCTCTTTGAAGGCCCGCTCCGCCTTGGGCCAGGGCGCCGGCGCTTCGTCGGGCGCTTGCCAGTGCAGCTCCAGTCGGGGATCGCCCACCTGCTCTCGAACCCGCTGGGCCCAGTCGGCGTCGTGCTCGACGCTGAGGTAGTGCTCGATCTCGTCGACCTCGCGCAGCAAGGTCGCCGTGCTGCCGCCGGCCCCCCACTCGAGCACCCGGCGTGGGGCCAGGGCGTGCACCACCGCGAGCAGCTGGCCGAATTCGGCCTCGCTCATCCAGGGGCGAAGCTCGGTCGAATCTTCCTCGGCGCGACGGCGCAGCAAAGAGAGCACGAGCATCGCTACCGCACGCAGATCCGCGGGCGTGTGGCGTCTCGGTCACAACGGTGACGCCCGCGTTGAATCTCGTACGTTGTTGCCACATGTGGATCCCGGCCTTGGCAATGCCCATGGCGCGTGCGATCGAAATGGAGTGCAGGAACTGTGGATGATCTCGCGCTACGCCCCGCCGATGTTCGACGTCGGCGGCAAGCGGGCGGCTCGCTTCGCGGCCCATCTGCCCGACTTCGGCTGGCGCGCACGCATCTCCACTTCGCCCCTTCCGCGACATCGTCCCGTCGATCCCAGCGCCCAGGTCGCCCAGGGCGTCGAGCTCGCGCGGGATCTGATCCCCGCGTGGTGGCCCGAAAAGCGCGGCCGCCCCTCCGACCCGACCTCCGCCCAGCCGGTCGCCAGCCCCCGCGCGCCCCGCTGGCCCCAACGCTGGCTGCGCAAGCTCGCCTTGCCCGTGGGGGCCGAGGCCCTCTTGGCCCCGCGCAGCGCCCGTCTGGCCCGCCACCGCCAAGCGCACGGGCGCCTCTCGGCCATCTTCGCCACCAGCAGCCCCTACGCCATGTTGCTGCACGGCGCGGCGGCCGCCCGCGCCACCGGCTTGCCGCTGATCTTGGACCTGCGCGACCCCTGGTCGCTCAACTTCTTGCAACGCGGCCGGGCCGCGTGGCTCCGCCACAGCGAAGCGGCGATCGAAGCGCGCCTCTTCGCCGCCGCCGATCGCGTCTGCTTCACCGCGCAGAGCACCACGCAGGCCTACGCGGCGCGCTACCCCGACTTGGCCTCGCGCTTCGTGACGATCACCAACGCCTACGAGGGCGAGCTGCTGGCCCCGGCGCCGCGCGCTCAGGGGGATCGACTCGAGCTCGTCCACTTCGGCAACTGCTACGGCCCGCGCTCTCTCGCCACCGTGCTGCATGCGATCCGCGGCCTGTGCGACGGCCCTTGCCGCCCGGAGGACTTTCGGATCACCAACCTCGGCCGCATCGGCGAGCGCGACCTCGAGCTCGCCCGCGAGCTCGGCTTGGGCAGCTGCCTCGAGGTGCACACCGCCTTGCCCCTCGCCGAGGGTATCGAGCGACTGCGCCACGCGGACTTGCAGCTCTTGATCGGCTACGGCGACGAGTCCTTGTTCATCCCGGCCAAGCTCTTCGACTACATGCGCGCCGGCTCGCCGGTGCTTTGCCTCTCCGCCCCCGGCGACGCCCACGAGATCGTCGAGCGCACGGGGCTCGGCGCCGCCTTGGCCCCCGACGACATCGAGGGCGTGGCCGTCGCCTTGTTGCGGGCGCGCAGCCAACGACGCGCGATGCGACGGGCCGGGCCGAGCGAGCTTCTCCCCTACTCGGCCCGCAGCACGACGGCGCAGCTCGCCGCCATGCTCGCCGAGCTCACGGCGTCGGCGCCTCGACCTTTGCGCCGAGCCCCTCTCGACGCCCCGCCCAGATCGCCGGACGTTTTCCCCAGCCCCGCCAATTCTTCACACGCACGCGCTTCGTGAGGTGAAAGCGCAGGTCGTTGAGGGTCTTGCGAAGCGGCCGCGTGTTGCGGCTGCTCGGATGCCACTGGTGAAGCATCGACGTGAGGTCGTGGATCCACGTCGGCGCGAGGCCGCTTTGGCGCGCACGAAAGAGCATGTCGTTGTCCTCCATGCCCCAAAAGACGTAGCCCTCGTCGTAGCCGCGGATCGACTCGAAGAAGCTGCGGCGCGCGAACTGGCATGCGCCGGTGCCGAGCTTCTCCCGAAAGGGGGCCGCCGCGAGCAGCGAGGGGAAGTCCTCGCGCGCCCAGGCCTGCTCCGGCACTCGCTCGGGTAGGTCGCGGCAGCGACAGATGACGAAGGCGTTGCCGCCGCGCGTCGTCTGAGCCTCGAGGCCGCGGCGCACGAAGTCCGGCGCGAAGATCATGTCGGCGTCGGTGCAAAAGACGTAGTCCCCACGCGCGACTTGGATGCCCATGTTGAGAGCCCGCGAGCGGTTCCAGACCTCATCGGTCGCCGTGGTCACGACGCGGACCTCGAAGCGCGCAGCCAGCTCGGCGATCTGGCGCGCGTAGTCGGGGCTCGAGCCGAAGTCGCTGATGATCAGCTCCATCGAGTCGCGAGGCCCGAGCTCTTGCCATCGCAAAGAACGCAGACAGTTCGCCAAGCGCTCACCGGCCCGGTTGCGCACCGGGATGATGACGCTCAGGGTCAAAGGCTCAGCGCCCGATGCCGTCATAGTCGAAGCCCATCGTCTCGGCCGTATTGCGCGACCACTGGTTGCGTCCATCCAAGAGCACGCGTCCGCGCATCAGCTCGCGCAGGCGCCCCCAGTGCGGGCTGCGATACTGCCGCCACTCGGTCAACAAGAGCAGCGCGTCGGCCCCTCGCAGCGCGGCGTAGGGATCTTCGTGCACGGTCACGCTGCCCGCGGGAGGGTCGAGCGCGCGCATGAAGTTCCCGGCCGCGACCGGGTCGCAGACGTGCACCTCGGCCCCCGCGTCGATGAGCGAGCGGACCACCGTCAAGGCCGGGGCCTCGCGCACGTCGTCGGTGTTGGGCTTGAAGGCGAGCCCCCACACGGCCACCCGCTTGTGGGCCAGCCCTTCGCGGGCGAAGCGCGCAGCGAGCTTCTCGAACAAGCGCCCCTTTTGATCGCGGTTCACGTCGTCGGCCGCCTCGACGATGCGCAAGCTCGCCCCGTGCTCATGTGCCGTATGCACCAGCGCCCGCGTGTCCTTGGGGAAACAAGAGCCGCCGTAGCCCACGCCCGGGTACAAGAAGTGATGCCCGATCCGGGTGTCGGCGCCCATGCCGGCACGCACCTCTTCGACGTTCGCCCCGACCTTCTCGCAGAGGTTGGCGATGTCGTTGATGAAGGAGATGCGCGTGGCCAGGTAGGCGTTGGCCGCGTACTTCGTGAGCTCGGCCGAGCGCACACTCATCGTGTAGATGCGCTCGCTGGCGCGAAAAAAGGAGGCATAGAGGGCACGCAGACGCTCGGCGGTCTTGGGCTCGTCGGCGCCGATCACCACGCGGTCGGGCTTCATGAAGTCGTCGACCGCGCTGCCCTCCTTGAGAAACTCCGGGTTGGAGGCGACGAAGACCTCGGCGGCCCCGGCCTCGCGCAGCTGCGCGGCCACCTGGTCGGCGGTGCCCACCGGGACGGTGCTCTTGTCGACGACGATCGTGCCCGGGCGCAGGTGCGGCGCCAGTCCACGGGCGGCGGCGAAGACCTGGCGTAGATCCGGCGCGCCGTTTTCGGCCCGCGGCGTGCCCACCGCCAAGAAGACCAACTCGCCGTGCTGGGCCGCCTCGGCCGGGTCCAGACAAAAGCGCAGTCGACCGTCGCGGTGGTTGCGGACCACGAGGTCTTCGAGCCCGGGCTCGTAGATCGGCACCTTGCCGGCGCGCAGGGTCTCGATCCGGGTCGAGTCGATGTCCTGACACAGCACCTCGTGTCCGTGTTCGGCGAAGCAGGCGGCGGCGACGAGGCCGACGTAGCCAGTTCCAATGACGCTGACCTTCACGGTCGCGGACATTAGGTGCCATGCGTGACGCCGCGATGGCGGAGTCGTTGCACCTTGGCCACGAAGCGGGTCGTCTCGGCACGGCGCCGACACCCAAGGGAGGCGCGGCCACGAAACGAGTCGAAGCGGGCGCCCTAGCCCCGTCCGAGGGCACGCGCGATCTCGGGTGGGCGATCGGTGATCAGTCCATCGATGCCCCAGGCCACCAAGGTCCGGGCGCGCAGGCTCCCATTCACCGTGAAGGCGTAGACGGGCATGCCCTCGTCGTGGGCACGCCGGATGATCTTTCGCGTGATCGCTTTGGCCTCGAGCCCGAGCATGGTGGCGCCGCTACGGCGCGCCTTGGCCACGACCCCCGGGCCCCAGACCTCGGCCCGGTGCCGCAAGAGCACGCGCGGGAGATCCGGCAGGCGGCGGCTGGCCTCGGCCACCAAGCGGGCATCAAAGGACATGAGCACGATCTGGGCGCGCTGCTCGGGCCGTCGCTCGAGCTCCTCGGCTACGCGTTCGACGATGTCGTGGCCGCGCTTGAGCTCTACGAAGGTCACGGCGCGATCGCGGGTGAGGTCGAGGACCTCGCCGAGGCGGGGCAGGCCCTCGCCCCGAAAGCGATCGTCGTTCCAGGCCCCGGCGTCGAGCTCGTTCAGCTCGGCCCAGGCCCGACGCGAAACGCGACCCCGTCCGTCGGTCGTCCGCTGCAAGGTGGGGTCGTGAATCACCACGAGCTCGCCATCGCGGCTCACGTGCACGTCGCACTCCACCGCTCCTTCGCCCCGTTCCATGGCGGCTCGGTAGGCGGCCAGGGTGTTCTCGGGGGCCAAGGCCGCGCCGCCGCGATGCGAGACGATCCGCAAGGGGGCGTCGACGCGGGCAAAACGGCTGGCCAGCGGCCGCATGGCCGCCTCCCCGGGTTGAATGCCACAAAGCCCGCCCCCCAGCCCCATCGTCAGCGCCACGAGACGAGCCCCCCACTTCGAGGTGGGCCTGGGGCTCGAGACGAAGCGGCGGCTCCGCACGTCCTTCCCTTTGCACGCAGGATCGATCGAGTGAAGCTCGCGCGACCCGCTTTTGCCGAGTTGTTGCCACGCGTGATCGCAACTCCATCATCGTGACCTGGCCGCAGCAATCGTGATCGCGTCGTCGCAGCGGCGTGGGGATCTCTTTGGCCGTCACGCGAAGGTGATCGAGACGTCACCGGCAAAGCGTTGACCGATCGATCTGCGCTCGATAGCTGAGAGTCGATGCCGCGTGCGTCGTCTCGGGCCCTGTCGCCGCAGCTCCGCTTTCGGAGCCGGACGGGCCGACGATGGTGTTTGGCCGTCCTCGTGTTGTTCGGATCGCGCCCGGCCGAGGCCCGGATTCCCGTGCGCAGCGCCGTCTTCGTGCCCCCGCGGGCCCTGACCCGTCCGGCGCCGCCGCCTCCCTTGCTGCAGCTGCCGCCCGCCCGCGAGCTCTTTTGGCCGGCGCGGCTCGAAGCCCCGCGCTCCTCGGCGACCGCCTTGCGCAAGCGCGGCATCAAGGGGATCTGGTACGGCGGGACGCGCGACGATGCGTTGCGAGCCTCGGCCCCGCGCGCCTTCTTGATGCGATCTGCGGCGGGCGGTCTGGTCGCCAGCGCCGGCCTCGCGGTGGTCGTGGCCGGGGGCAGCGGAGGTGGCCGTCGCAGTGGACCCCCGAGTCCCCTGCCCGTCTACAACGCCGGCGGCCAGCTCGGCGAAGAGCTCGGCGTGGTCGTGGGCAGCGCGGTGCTGCTCGGTGGTGCGATCTTGGCCAGCGCGCCCCTCGAAGGTGGCGCCCGTCGCTTGCGCCCACACCCGATCGGCGGCGCGCGATGGGGCGGCATGGGCCTGCGCTGGCGCTTTTGAGACCCGCGCGCGCTAAGCTGCGCCGATGGCCGAGCGCGTCGACGCGGGAGAAGCCCGAGTCCTCTTTGAGTGGACACGACGCGGCCCGGCCCCGCTCTCGCCGGCCACCGCCGAGCTCGCGCGAGGCCTCGCCGCCTTGGAGGCCGCCGGCTTGTGTCCCACCTTGGGCGACGGCAAGGCCGCCGGCAACGCGGCCTGGCGCGAAGGGGAGGCCATGTGGATCTCGCCGAGCGGCCGCGCCCCCGCCCGCCCCGGCGAGGCGCCGCGCAGCGCAGACATGGTGCAGGTCGAGGCCTTCGACGCCGCGAGCTGGAGCGCGAGCGGTCGCGGCGAAGGCCTGCCGAGCTCCGACACTCCCTTGCACTGGTGCGCGCTGATGGAGGGTCCGCGTCGATGCGGCTGGTCGCGCGCGCCCCGAGTCACCTTGCACGGGCATGCGATCGAGGACGCGAGCACGGCGCGAGCGCTGGGGATCCCCGTGTCGGAGCTCGAGACCCGCTTTTCGACCCGAGAAGATCGCGCCGCCTTGCTCGAACTGCTGCGCGCGCACCCCTACCCCGCGACGCGGGTGTGGGTCCGCCGCGGCCACGGATTTTTCTTGGCCGCCGACGATCTCGAAGCCGCGTTGCTCGCGCTCGCCGATCTTCAAGCACGCCTCAGATCGCTCTAGCCCCCCGTTCAGCGCACTTTGGCCGGCCCGGGCGATCAAAATCGCGGGCCGTGTAAGTGCAGCGCAAGAGGGTCCGTTCTGGGGGCCGCCGAGGCCAAGACCTCCCCGGACTCCCGCCATGAAGACCCAAGCTCCCCGCCACCGCTCCTTGCCCACCTTCACCGCGAAGCTCGCCACCGGACTCGCCCTCGTCATGTGCGTCGGCGCCTGCGCCAAGGCCAGCGACAGCGCGGGCTCGGTCGGAGAGCTCGCCCCTCAGCCCAGCGCCGACGAAGACATGGCCTACGCCGGCGGCGACGCGACCCCGAGCGACGCGCCCATGTCCATGAGCGAGGTCGAGGGCGAAGCCCAAGAAGAAGTAGCGATGCCCGAGGCCGACGCCGCGGTCGCCTCGACCAGCTCGCGCCGCGAGGCCAAAGCCGAGCGCCGCCAAGTCGGCACCAGCAAGAAGCGCAAGCGGACGAGCGCGGCCGACAAGGCGGCCGACGCCCCCGCCTCGCCCGGGCGCGTCGGCAACAACGCCCCCCTCGCCGCGCCCATGGGCGGCGCCCTCGCCGTCGACAGCCCCATCGCCCCGCCCACCGAGCCGGTCGGACGCGATCGCGGCAACGACGGCTACGACACCATCGACGAGAACGAATTCCTCGCCGTCGCGGACAAGCCCCTCTCGACCTTCTCCATCGACGTCGACACGGCCAGCTACGCCAACAGCCGCCGCTACATCCAAAGCGGCAGCCTGCCCCCCGCCGACGCCGTCCGCATCGAGGAGTTCATCAACTACTTCAGCTACGACTACCCGCAGCCCAAGGGCAAGCACCCCTTCTCGGTGACGGCCGAGATCGCGGACTGCCCCTGGAACGACGACGCCCGCCTGGTGCACGTCGGCTTGCAAGGCCAAGAGATGAGCGCCGACGAGATTCCCGGCCGCAACTTGGTGTTCTTGCTCGACGTCTCGGGCTCGATGAACAACGCCGACAAGCTGCCCCTGCTCAAGCAGGCCTTCAGCTTGCTGACCGCCCAGCTCGACGAGGACGACAAGGTCTCGATCGTGGTCTACGCCGGCGCCTCGGGCGTCGTCTTGCCGCCGACCTCCGGCGAGGACGAGCACCGCATCATGGCCGCCCTCGATCAGCTGCGTGCCGGCGGCTCGACCAACGGCGGCGCCGGAATCCAGCTGGCCTACAAGCTGGCCCGCGACAACTACATCCCCGGCGGCATCAACCGCGTCATCTTGGCCACCGACGGTGACTTCAACGTCGGCGTCAGCAGCCGCGGCGAGCTCGAGCGCCTCATCGAAAAGGAGCGTCAGTCCGGCGTGTTCTTGAGCGTGCTCGGCTTCGGCACCGGCAACTTGCAGGACTCGCAGATGGAGATGCTCGCCGACAAGGGCAACGGCAACTACGCCTACATCGACTCGCTGCGAGAGGCCCGTAAGGTGCTCGTCGAAGAGGCCGGCTCGACCTTGGTGACCATCGCCAAAGACGTGAAGATCCAAGTCGAGTTCAACCCCGCCTTGGTCTCGAGCTACCGACTCATCGGCTACGAGAACCGCGCGCTGGCCGACCGCGACTTCAACGACGACACCAAGGACGCCGGTGAGATCGGAGCGGGTCACACGGTGACGGCCCTGTACGAGGTCATCCCCGCCGGCATGCCCGGCGCCACCGGCACGGTCGACCCCCTCAAGTACCAGCGCAACCCCGAGCTCAGCGCGGCCGCCAAGTCCGGCGAGATGATGACGGTCAAGCTGCGCTACAAGCAGCCGACCGGCTCCAAGAGCCAGCTGATCAGCTTCCCGCTGACGGACGAAGAGCGCAGCTTGTCGCAAAGCTCGGCCGACTTCCGCTTCTCGGCCTCGGTCGCGGCCTTCGGCATGCTGCTGCGCAACAGCCAACACGCCGGCGACGCCGACTTCGCCATGGTGCGCAAGCTGGCCCAAGGCGCGCTGGGCAAAGACCCCCACGGCTACCGCCGCGAGTTCGTCCAGCTCGTCGACCAAGCCGCGCGCTTGCGGGGTGACTCGACGGTCGCCGTCGCCCGCTGAGCCTCGCCTGCACGCGAGCTCGACGAGGGGTCCCGAGCATTCGGGGCCCCTTTTTGCGCGCGATTTTTCTCCAGGCGGCGGGGGATCCAAATGGGCCCGTCGGATACAATCAAGCCGTGTCTCGCCTCGGCCAGCTCGGCCTCGCCGCCGCCCTCGGGCTCCTTTGCGCGCCCTGGGGCTGTACCGAGCACCGCACCATGCACGACTGCCCCTTTGGGATCGTGCCGGGCACCCGCGAGCCGGGGGAGCGCTGCGATGACGACGTCGACTGCGTCGACGATGCGGTCTGCTTCACGGGGACCTGCGTCGGCGAGGGCGAGCTGCGCGTGAGCTTGGCCTGGGAAGTCCACTCGGACTTCGACTTGCACGTGATCTTGCCCAACGGACACGAGATCTACTACGCCGACCCCCTGCACTCGACGGGCGAGCTCGACGTCGACGACTGCATCACGCGTTGCCGCGACCCCGACGGGACCCACGTCGAGAACGTCTACTTCGGCGCCAACGCGCAGCGCGGCGAATACCGCGTCTTCGTCGAGAACTTCAACGGCTGGCGCGCGGGCGACTTCTTCATCGAGGTCGCCGGCGAAGGCACACGCGACATGTGGGATGGACGCTTGCCCGCCGACTCGGGCGCGCGCAGTCAGGTCTTCTCTTTCGTCCACGACCCTCCCTGATCTGGCGCGGTCCAGACTGAGCTGAACTTCGCGGCGCGAAGACGAGCCGGCGCCGAGCGCGACCCCCAAGAGGGCGCTCCCGCTTGCCCCGACCCGCGAAGCGGGGCAGCCTCCCGCGCATGCCGGCCGTCACGCCTTTGCGCGCCATCGCGTCGGCCTGGCTTCCCCTCGCCGCGAGCTGGCTGCTGATGTCGCTCGAGCTGCCGGGGGTCTCGGCCGTCATCGCGCGTCTCGACGATCCCGAGCTGCACCTGGCCGCCTATGGTTCGGTCGTCTTCCCGATCGCGCTGATCGTCGAGGCGCCGATCATCATGCTGCTCGCGGCGAGCACCGCCTTGTCGAAGGACCACGCGAGCTACGACGCGCTACGCCGCTTCACGCACCGGACGAGCCTGGTGCTGACCCTCTTGCACGCGCTGATCGCCTTTACGCCGCTTTTCGATCTGCTGGTTCCCTGGCTCATGGACGTGCCCGATCCGGTGATCGAGCCCGCCCGCCTCGGCATGCGCCTGATGATCCCCTGGACTTGGCCCATCGCCTACCGCCGCTTTTGCCAGGGCGTGCTCATCCGCTTTGGGCACTCGAAGGCCATCACCATCGGCACGGCCCTGCGCTTGTTGACCATGGGCTCGGTCTTGGCGATCGGGGCGGCGAGCGGACTGCCCGGCGTCGCCGTCGGGGCCCTGGCCGTGGTCTCGGGGGTCATCGCCGAGGCGCTCTACGCCGGCTGGCGGGTGCGCCCGGTGGTCCGCGAGCAGCTGGCCAAGGTGCCAGCGACGGAGGCCCCTCTTCGCGGCCGCGAGTTCGCGGCCTTCTACGTGCCGCTGGGCATGACCTCGCTCATCACCTTGGCCGCCCAGCCGATGTGCAGCGCGGCCATGGGGCGCATGCCGGTCGAGATGGACTCGCTCGCCTTGTGGCCCGTGGTCATCGGGCTGACCTTCATGCTGCAGGCCCTGGGCCTGGCCTACAACGAGGTCGTCGTCGCCTGGCTCGATCGCGTCGAGAGTCGTCGCGCGCTCTTTCGCTTCACGGTCGCCTTGAGCCTGGGCACGGCCGTCTGCCTGATCTTGCTGGCCGCGACGCCGCTGGCCGAGTTCTGGCTCGCGCGCCTGAGCAACCTGCCGCCCGACATGGTGGAGATGGGGCGCGTCGCCTTGTGGCTGGCCATCCCCATCCCCAGCATGCGCGGCCTGCAAAGTTGGCTGCAAGGCGTGCTCGTCCACGTGCGGGCCACCCGAGCGATCACCGAGTCGGTGGTGGTCTACGTGATCGTGGCCGGCTCGGTCTTGGCCTTTGGGATCGGGACGCAGCGCTTCACCGGCATCTACGTCGCCGTCGCCGCCTACTCCCTGGGGCGGATCGTACAAAGCGCGTGGCTGTGGTGGCGCAGCCGCCCCTACTTGCGTCGGATCTGGGCCGAGGTCGAAGCGGCCGAGGCTCACTCGCGGTAGGGCGCCAAGGGCATGCCCAAGCGCTCGGCCAAGACCCAGGGCAGCTGATCGAGCTCGAGGCGCTCGAGGTCTCGACAGCCGCCGAGCCAGGCCAAGATCGCGTCCGAGCAGGCGATCTGCGTCTCGGGGCAAGCGCCCCCGTAGCTCGTCATGGACAAGACCCCATGCGTGCGCGGCAGCGTCTCGATGCGGGTGCGACGACTCAAGGCGCGACCTTCGCCGAACTCGACCCGCAACAAGGCGCCGTTGAGCAAGACCAAGCCGTCCTCGGCCGCGTCGAGCAAGACCGCCCGCAGCTCACCGCCCCCCGTCTCGAGACGGACCGAGCGGATGGCGTGCACATCGAAGACCTCGACGCGTCGGCCCGGCGCCGGCAAGGCGCCCCCGCGTCCGAACTCGCGGACCAAGACACGGGACTGCGCCTGGCGTCGGCGTTGGTCGTGCGCCTCATCGAGCACGGGTGGATCATGCGGCGGCCCTTGGGTCGCGCGGCGGTAGGTCAAGATGCCCGCGACGCCGACGAAGACCCCGGTCAACATGGTGAGTACCGTCGCCAGTCCGCCCGGCAAGGTCGCAACGAAGAGCATCGTCGCGGCCGAGATGGCCATCCAGGTGATGCGCCCCAGATCTTCGAGGGTCGAGGCGTGCGTGTCGTCGGTGGTCGCCAGGGCCTGGGTCGTCGCCGGCATGCGCGACAAGAACCAGCTTTGCCGCTCTTGGCTCAAAGCTCGGCGCGAGCGGCGGACACGAGGCACACCCAAGTGTAGCGCGGGGACGGCCAGCCTCGCGCTAGGGCAATGCCAAGACTTCTTCGCACGCGGCGCCGCCCTCTCCCCACACCCAGCGCTCGAAGGCCCCTGCCTCGAAATCGAGGACGCCCCAGGTC
>JAUIJR010000563.1 GCA_030431075.1 Polyangia bacterium
GCGCCGGCTTGAACGAGGCCATCGAGGGCATCGTGGATGCGCTGCGAAGCTGCAGCGTCGACGTTCAAGACGGGCCGGCCGCCAGCATGCTCGCCGTTCGCGTCGGCGCCGAGTTCATCGAAGGGGTCGACGACTGCACGGGCAGCGACGGCTACGTCTACGACGAGGCGGGTGGCGAGCTGCAGCTTTGTGGGGCGGCCTGCGAGGCCTATCTCGAGGGCGAGAGCTTGCGCGTCGAGTCCTTTTGTCAGCCGGGGTGAGCCATGCTGACGCGCAGCTATTCGGCCGGCATCGTCGGCGTCGAGGGGCACATCGTGACGGTCGAGGCCGAAGTCGGCCTCGGCCTTCCCGGCCTCACCTTGGTCGGCCAGATCAGCGGACCGCTCAATGAGGCGCGACAGCGCGTGCGGGCCGCCTTGGGTCATTGCGGGCACGAGCTCCCGCCGCGCAAGCAGCTGGTCAACCTCGCGCCGGCCGAGCTGCGCAAGGACAGCCCCGGCTTGGACCTCGCCATCGCCGGGGGCTTGTTGGCCTCGCACGGGGTGGTGCCGGCCGAGGCGCTCGCGCGGACCTTGTTGTGGGGAGAGCTCGCCTTGGACGGGGAGCTTCGGCCCGCGCGCGGAACCTTGGTCGTCGCCGACGCGGCGCGCCGGGCCGGCTTCGAGCGACTGATCGTGGCTCCGGCCGCGGCGACCGAGGCCAGCTTGGTGCCGGGGCTCGAGGTGCTGCCGGCGGGGCGGCTCTCGGATCTGGTCGCCCATCTTCGTGACGAGCGCAGGCTCGAGGCCGCCACGCCGGCGCCGATGCCCGAGGCCTTCGAGCGCGGCGGGCCGGACATGGCCGAGCTACGCGGGCTCGAGCTGCCGCGCTTGGCCGTCGAGGTCATGGCCGCGGGCGGACACAACTTGTTGCTGCACGGGCCGCCCGGCGTCGGCAAGACGATGCTGGCGCGACGGGCTGCGGGCTTGATGCCGGCGCTGGATCACGAGGCGGCCGTGGAGGTCACCAAGATCCACGGCGTGCACGGCGGGGCCCTGCGCGGCCTGGTCACGCGGCCGCCGGTTCGCATGCCGCACCACACGGTCTCGGCCGCCGGCTTGTTGGGGGGTGGGAACCCGCCGCGGCCGGGCGAGGTGAGCTTGGCCCACCATGGCCTGCTCTTCTTGGACGAGCTGCCCGAGTTCTCACGCGCCGCCCTCGAGGGCATGCGCGAGCCCCTCGAAGACGGTGAGGTATCGATCGTACGGGCGCGGCATGCCCTGCGCTTTCCGGCGCGCTTTCAGCTGATGGCGGCCATGAACCCCTGTCCCTGCGGTTATCTCGGCCACCCCGAGCGCGCGTGCGTGGATGGGCCGGCCGCGGTGCAGCGCTACCAACAAAAGATCAGCGGGCCCTTCATGGATCGCGTCGACTTGATCGTACCCGTGCATCCGGTCGATCCGGAGCGCTTGGCCGACCCGACCCCCGGCGAGTCCTCGGCGTCGATCCGGGCGCGGGTGATCGTCGCGCGCCAACGGCAAGCGGCCCGCCTGGCCGGGACCGCCTGGCGCACGAACGCGGAGCTGCCGGCGGACCCACGCGCTTGCGAGGGGCGGCTCGAGCTGACGCCGGACGCCGAGCGCCTCTTGATGCAGCTGGCGCGCCGACGGCAGCTCAGCCCGCGTGCGCAACACCGACTGCGGCGCGTGGCCCGGACCTTGTTGGACCTCTCGCCCGAGGCGGGGGCGGGGGAGGCCATCGTCGGGACCGAGCAGGTGGCCGTGGCCGCGCACCTTCGGCGGCCGCCGGAGTTCGTGGGCTAGCGGCCGCTAGCGCGCGGTGTACTTGGTCGCGCGGGCCTTGACATAAGCCATAGCTTATATTAGTCACGAGCCATATGGACATCGACATCCCCGCCACCGTCGGTAAGGTCACCCGCACGCTCGCCAAGGTCGAACGCGAAGGCAAAGAGGCCTGGTGTCTGACGGCCGTGCGCCTGTACGAGACCGAGCTCGAGGATGCGTGGGACGCCTTGACCAATCCCGAGCGGATCCCCCGGTGGTTCTTGCCCATCTCCGGGACTCTCGAGGTCGGGGGGCGCTACCAGTTCGAGGGCAACGCCGGCGGGGTCATCGAGCGCTGCGAGCCTCCCGAGCTGGTCGCGCTGACTTGGGAGATGCACGGCGACGTCAGCTGGGTGAAGGTCAGCTTGCAGGCCGAAGGCGCGCACACCCGCCTCACCCTCGAGCACGTCGCGCACGTGCCCGAGCTCATCTTCGACCAGTTCGGCCCGGGCGGCGTGGGCGTGGGTTGGGACCTGGGGCTCATGGCGATGGGGCTGCACTTTTCGACGAACGCGCCCGTCGATCCCCAGGCCGCGCAAGCGTGGACCCTCGGACCGGAGGGGCGCCAGTTCGTCGAGGGGTGCAGCAACGCGTGGGGCGAGGCCTCGATCGCCGCGGGCACCGATCCGGCCAAGGCCAAGGCGGCGGCCGCGGCCGTGGTCGAGTTCTACTCTCCCGCGAATCCGCCCGGCTGATGCACGCCTTCGAAGTCCTCGCCGACCCCGTGCGGCGCCGCATTCTCGAACTCCTCGCCGGTGGCGAACTCGCCTCGGGGGCGGTGGTCGAGGTCGTACGCGCCGAGTTCGGGATCTCGCAGCCCGCCGTCTCGCAGCACCTTCGGGTGTTGCGGGATCATGGCTTCGCCTCGGCGCGCCCCGAGGGCGCGCGTCGCATCTACTGCGTGGAGGCGAGGGCGCTCGAGCAGGTCAACAGCTGGTTGCAGCGCTTTGCGCACCTTTGGGATCAACCCCTCGATGCGCTCGACACCGAGATTGCGCGGGGCAAGCGGTCGAGACGCGCGGCGAAGAAAAAGTAGCGGCCGCTAGCGCGCGGTGTACTTGGTCGCGCGGGCCTTGCCCTTGCGCTTGATCGACTTGGCGTCGACGAGGCGGTGCAAAGAGGCGCGCAGCTGCTCGGGGGAGCCGCCGAGCTGGGGACGCAGGGCCTCGGCGCCGATCGGCTCGCTTGCGCCTTGGATGGCGCCGAGGACGAGGGCGTCGTAGGCCTCGCGTCCGGCTTGGGTTCGCGTCTCGACCTTCTTCGAGCCGCGGCCGGAGGCGGAGCTGCGTCCTTTGGCCCGGGGGCTCTTGGCGGCCGAGCTCGCGGCGCCATCGAGGAGTTCGCCCATGGTCAAGGAACCGGCCAGTTTTCCCAGCCCGTCGCCCATCTGCACGGCCTCGGCGAGGGTCGTCGACCGGGCGCTTCGCAAATGCTGAATCAGAA
>JAUIJR010000564.1 GCA_030431075.1 Polyangia bacterium
GCGCGCGAACACTCGCCGGCCCCGATCCCCCACGCCGAGCACCTGCGCTTGGGCGAGCTGGCCGCCTATATCTTCACCAGCGGCACCACGGGGCTGCCCAAGCCGGCCCTGGTCAAGCACCACCGCCTGTGGCGCGGGGGCCTGGTCTTTGGCGGGCTGATCCAGATGACGGCCGCCGACGCGCTGTACTGCTGCTTGCCGCTCTACCACGCGAACGCCTCGCTCATCGCCACCCCCGCCGCCATCACCCACCGCGCCCGCTTGGTCTTGGCCCGACGCTTCTCGGCCCGACGCTTTTGGGACGAGTGCAGCGAGACGGGCACGACCTGCTTCATCTACGTCGGGGAGCTGGTGCGCTACTTGCTCAACCAACGCCCGCACGCGGCCGAGCGCGGTCATGCGGTCACGAAGATCCTGGGCAACGGCCTGGCCGCGGACTTGTGGCCGCAGCTCGAGCCCCGCTTCGGCATCACGCGCGTGGCCGAGTACTACGCGGCCACCGAGGGCAACGCCGAGACCCTGAACCTCTTCAACCGCGAAGCCTCGATGGGGCCCCTGCTGCCGTGGAAGATGGCCGTGGTCGCCTGGGACGCCGAGTCGCAAGACATCGTCCGTGACGCGCGTGGACGGGCCCAGCGGGTCAAGGCCGGCGAGCCCGGCCTGCTCGTCGGCAAGATCAGCGAGCGCAACGACTACGCCGGCTACGCGGATCCGCGTGCCTCCCAAAAGAAGGTCCTGCGCGACCTGTTCAAGGCCGGCGACGCCTGGTTCGACACCGGTGACCTGGTCGCCCACGACCGCCTCTTGCACCTGCGCTTCGTCGACCGCCTGGGCGACACCTTTCGCTGGAAGTCGGAGAACGTCTCCACGCACGAGGTCGAGGCCGCGCTGGGTCGCTTTGCCAAGCTCCGCGAGGCCTGCGTCTACGGCGTCGAGGTGCCCGGCCACGAGGGGCGCGCGGGCATGGCGGCCGTGGTCGTCGAGGGCGACTTCGACACCCGCGACGGCGCGGCCTTGTTCACCCACCTCGAAGCCGAGCTCCCCCGCTACGCCCTGCCCCGCTTTGTGCGCCTGGTCGACAGCCTCGAGGTCACCGGCACCTTCAAGCACCGCAAACAAGAGCTCAAGCGTGAGGGCTGGCGCGAAGTGGGCGAAGACCCGATGTGGGTGTGGGATGGCGAGACCGGCGCCTACCAAAGACAAAGCCCCCCGAGCCGCGAGCAGCTCGAGAGGCTTTGAGTCTCGTTGCGAACGAAGACGATCAGTCGAAGTCGCCGTCGGAGTTCTGGCCTTGCCGAAGCACGGCCACCTCCAGGGCATTG
The DNA here is from genome assembly GCA_030431075.1 of Polyangia bacterium. Taxonomy (GTDB): domain Bacteria; phylum Myxococcota_A; class Polyangia; order Nannocystales; family Nannocystaceae; genus JAUIJR01. The sequence continues at coordinate 1,323 of JAUIJR010000564.1, forward strand.
ATCGGACGGTCGAGGATCATCAGCTCGTCGATGTAGCCGCGCCAGTAGCGGGGCGTCGAGTCGTTGCCGCTGCGGCCGAAGTAGGCCGTGTCGCTGTAGGGCTGCACGATCGGGGTCGAGCCCGAGCTCGAGACGACCTCGACGGGGTCGTTGCCGTCGTGCACGTACAAGGTGCAGCTGACGTTGCCTTGAACCACCTCGTAGGTGGCCACGACGTGGAACCAGTTCGAGCCATCGAAGGTCTTCACGCTCGAGTCCACCGTGCAATCGAGGTGGTTGAAGCTGAAGCTGTCGTCGTCGCGGATGCTCAGGTGGGTCTCGTCTTGGTTGCCCCAGCCATCCCCGTCGGCTTCGCCCGCCCAGATGATGTGGGCGTAGTCGGAGCTGGAGCTGACGTTCGAGGGACGAACCCACGCGGAGACCGTCCCCCCGGTCATGGGGAAAGGATTGCCGTCGATGGTCGCGTGACGCGTCGAGCCCGGGTAGGTGTACCAAGCCCCGTTGCGCCCCTGGGCCGGGGTCATGCCGCCACTGATGCCGGGGGTCGAGCCGGCGACGTAGGTCCCCGTGTAGTTGGTGCTGCGATCGATGACACCATCGGTCTGCTCGGCGTCATTGGCCTGATTGAAGTCCCAGTAGGCGACCACATCCTCGTAGAGCACGCACGCGTCGGTGCAGCCGTCGATGTCGGTGCCATTGCCGTCGTCGCAGACCTCGGGGACGTCGATGATCTCGTTGCCGCAGTTGCCGTCGCCGTCGCCATCACCGTCGCCATCGCCGTCGCCGTCGCCGTCTCCGTCGCCGTCGCCGTCTCCGTCGCCATCTCCGTCTCCATCGCCGTCTCCGTCTCCGTCTCCATCTCCGTCTCCATCTCCGTCTCCATCTCCGTCGCCGTCTCCGTCGCCGTCTCCATCGCCGTCTCCATCGCCGTCGCCATCGCCGTCGCCATCGCCGTCTCCATCTCCATCGCCATCGCCGTCACCGGTCGTCTCGCTGCTGGTCGAGGTCTCGGTGCTCTCGCTCGTGGTCGACGAGCTATCGGTGGAGTCGGTGCTCTCCGTGCCCGCCTCGGAGTCTTCGACGCTGCTGCCGTCGTCTCCGCATGCCGGGGCCATCGTGCCGAGAACCAAAAGGGTGGATACGCCAAGGGCGCGCGATAGTGAACTCGTGAGACGCTTCATTTTCGTTGCTTGGGCTCCTCGCCCGTCACGGGTGGAGTGAGGCTCCGGCCCCCTCGGTTCACGGCCGCGACACTTTTTTTTGCCCAACACTTTTTTGGGCTCCCGGTGAACCGAAGCCCTGTTTGGATCACGTCACTTTCAAGGAGGCGTTCGCGTAGGATGCGAGCGCCCGACGAGGATCTGCCGGTGGCCCCCAGGGACGAATCAGAAGAACTCGAGCTCGAGGCCCGAGATATGGAGGACTTTCGGGCCGCCCGCCCCCCGGGCGAAGGTGCGCTCGAGCGCAGCGTGGGCCTGGCCCGAGTTCTACGCCTGACCCTGGGCGAAACCCCCGCGCCGATTCACGTGGGCCGCTTCGTGGTCGAGGAAAAGCTCGGCGAGGGGGGCATGGGCATCGTCTACCGCGCCCAAGATCCCGAGCTCTCGCGCTCGGTCGCCATCAAGCTGCTGCAACCGAGCGCCTCTCGACGTACGACCGAGCGCACCTTGAAAGAGGCCCGCGCCTTGGCCCGGCTCACGCACCCGGCCGTCGTGACCGTCTTCGACGTGGGCATCGTCGGCGAGCGGGTCTACTTCGCCATGGAGCTCCTCGAAGGCGGGACCCTGCTCGAGTGGCTCGCCGCGCACCCCGAGTGTGATGCCGAGGCCTTGGTGCGCATCTTCTTGGGTGTGGGGGCGGGACTGCAGGCCGCCCACGAGGCCGGCTTGGTGCACGGCGACGTGAAGCCGCACAACATGCTCATGGGCAGCGACGGGCGGCCG
>JAUIJR010000062.1 GCA_030431075.1 Polyangia bacterium
GGGATCGGCGTCCTCGCTGCGTCGGTGCCCCGTCGAGGCCCCGAGCATGCGGATGTTCTCGCGCAAGGTGGCCGAGAACAAAAAGGGCGTCTGCGGCACCACGGCCAGCGCGTCGCGATAGCTGCGCAGATCCACCGCGGCCAGATCGACCTCGCCGATCTGCACCTGCCCGGGCTTGGGGCAGTGCACGCGCGCGAGCAGATCGATGAGCGTCGTCTTGCCCGAGCCCGTCTCGCCGAAGATCCCCAAGGTCCCACCGGGCTTGACCCGCGCGTCGATGCCCTCGAGGGTCGGCGCGTCGCCGTCGTCGTAGGTGAAGGCCAGATCGCGCAAGACCAGCTCGGGGGCCTCGCGGCTCGCAAAGCGGTCCCCGTCCACCGAGACGCTGGGGCTTTGATCGAAGAGGTCTTGAACGCGGCGCAAGGCGACCGTTCCGCGGGACACCGCCGTCAAGACCCAGGCCAAAGAGCGCAAGATCGACGCCAAGCTCACCAACAAGGTGGTGAAGGTGACCAGGCTACCGACGCCCAAGCGCCCGTCGACGACCCGCTCACCGCCGAACCACAAGACGATGCCCGTGGCGAACATCCCCGTGAAGCCGAGCACCGGCATCGAGAAGGCGCGGACCTTGGCGACGTCCAAGAGCAGGTCGAGGTACTCGCGGTTGCGCGCCTCGAAACGCTCGACGGCCGCCGCCTCGGAGGCGTGCGCGCGGATGGTGCGGACGCCGGAGTAGCTCTCCAAGATGCGGTCCGAAAGCGCGGCCAGGCGCTCCATCGACTCGCGCACCATCGAGTAGAAGCGACGCACGGTCCAGACCATGTGGATGCCACCGAGCAGCACCGGCGCGGCGCACCACAGAGCCAAAGTCGCGTCGGTCGCGATCATCTGGCCGAGGTGCATGGGGATGGCGACGGCCACGTTGCACACCTGCAAGGCGGCGAAGCCGACCAACAAGCGCACCGCCTGCATGTCGTTGCTGGCGACGGAGACCAGCTCGCCGACCTTGTGCCGCATGTAAAAGGGGCGCTGCAGCGTCAGCAGGTGGCCAAAGAGATCCACGGCGACGTGGAACTGGACGTCGCGCCCCGGGTTGAAAAAGAGCGTACGCGAGAGGGTGCGGACGACGACCAGCAAGACCGCCCAGCCCATCAGGTACAAGGCCAGGGTCTCGGCCTCGCCGATCGCCCCCTCGCCGCCTTCGTCCAAGATGTTGAGGGCGTCGCCCGCGAGGGTCGGAATGCGCACCATCGCGTAGTTGGTCGCCACCAACATCAACCCGCCCAAGAGATACAAAGGCAGGTAGGGCCGCGCGTAGCGGGCCATGAACGAAAATAGAAGCTTGAACATCCGAAGGGACCCGAACGTGCGCGGGCCCTCAGGCTCTGGCCGGGTTATTCGGGGTCTGCCTCGCCGCCATCGCCTTCAGCCTCGTAGTACTTGTTGACCACGAGGGTGTCGTCTTTTTCGATGTCGTCGAGCATCGCGTCGATCGGTTCGAGCAAGTCGCGGATCTCCTGGACGGCGCCCGCGAAGCGCTCGTTTTCGGCGATCTTGCCGCTGAGCGAACCCGAGAGTCGATCCCACGCGCGGTAGGCCGCGCCGAGCTTGGCCGTGGTGTCGCCACCTTCGGACATGTTGCCGGTCAGCGCCATGTAGCGCTTCTCGAGATCTTTGGTGCGCTTGGTGAAGCTCTTTTGCCAGCGATCGTAGGCCTTGTCGGGGTCTTTGGCCTTGGCCCACTTGGCCGCCTCTTTTTCGACCTCGTCGGCGTAGCCGCGCAGCTCGGCCACGAACTTCCGGTACTCCTCGAGGCGCGTCTTCACGTACTCGCGCGCGCCCTTCTCGAACATCGCCGCCGCCTCTTCTTGGAGCTCTTCTTGGCTCTTGAAGCCGGACTTCTTGCGGATCTCCGCCAGCTCCTCCGGCGTCTGCGTCACCTTTTGGGTGCGCTCGTCGAGGGGCACGAATTTCTTTTCGACCTTGAAGCGATCGTCGACCTCCGACTCCGACGAGTCGCAGCCCAAAGGCGCCGCGCACAAAGGTGCCAGCACGAGAAAGGACATGAGCCGGGGGAGCGCCATGTGCGGACATTAGCAGCTTTTGGTGGGCGAAATGACCCGTGCACGAGCGCCTCGAGCCCGCAAATTGGGTGGGGCATGTGACGTGCCTCGCGGTGCTGCCCGGCCGCCACACGACCGGGTCCGGTGCCGGATCCGGGAGCGGCCCCAGATGCTAGGCTAGCCCCGTGCGTGGAAGCATGACGCCCGCCGAGCTCAGCCGAGCGGTCACCGAGGTCCTCGAAGGACGCTACGGCGGCGCCGCCGCCTTGGCCACGGTGATCGAGCGCAGCGGCTCGGCCCCGCAGATCTTGGGGGCCAAGCTCTTGTTGCGCGACGACGGCGAGATCTTCGGCACGGTCGGCGGCGGCGCCATCGAAGCCCGGGTGATCGAGGCCTGCCGCGAGGTCCTCGCCAGCCAAAGTGCGACGCGGGTGCGCGCGAACTTGGTGCGGGACCTCGGCATGTGCTGTGGCGGCACGATGGAAGTCTTCGTCGAGCCTCTCTTGGCGCCCTGTCGTCTCGTGGTGATCGGAGGCGGCCACGTGGCCCAAGCCCTCGCCCCCATGGCCGCGCAGCTCGACTTTGCGGTCGAGGTCCTCGACGACCGCGAAGACCTGCTCGCGCACCCGGCCTTCGCGGGGGTGCGCACCCGGGCCTACGACGCCGACGAGCTCGCCGACGCCCTGCCGCGTCTCGGCGCGCGCGACTACCTGGTGATCGTCACCCGCGACCACCGACGCGACGAAGAGGCCCTCGCCCATCTCATCGAGAGCCCTCACGCCTACCTCGGCATGATCGGCTCCAAGCGCAAGGTCATCGCCATCTTGCGTCGGGTCTTGCGGCGCTACGACGAGCGCGACCGGCCCCGCCCGGATCTCTCCCGTCTGCGGGCCCCGGTCGGCCTGGCCCTCGGCGGCCGTAGCCCGGCTGAGATCGCCGTGAGCATCTGCGCCGAGCTGATCGCGGCGCGTCGCGGGGGCCATGGGGCCTCGATGTCGATCGTCGAAGCCTTCCTCGCCGCGCCCGCAGGACCGAGCGCGACCCCGATCCCCGACGACGCCACCGGTTGAGCGCTCCTGGGGGCGCCGCTGCTACACTCCGCGCATGCGCTGGCCCGCGCGCGCCCCCTCCCGTCTCGCCCTTCTCGGTGCCGCCACCGTGCTGTGCGCCTGCCCCAAGACCCCGCGGGAGGCCCAAAGCCCAGATCCCAGCGGCGGCAGCCAAGTCCAAGTCGCCCCCGGCCCCGCCCCCGAGGCGCGTGATCCGGTCGAGCGGATCTCGTGGTCGATCGACAGCCGCGATCTCGCCGGGGTCCTGCGCGGCGGCGAGGCGATCCTCGGCCAGCTGCGTCCCGGCACGCCGATCAACTTGCGCGCGGTCGTCGAGTCCTTCGCCGCACAGCAGGGTTTGCCGAAGGCCTTCACCGACGCGCTCGACTGGAGCGGACGCTTCGCCATCGACATCGCCTACCCGCAACCGGATCAAGCGCACGCACGCCCCGACGACGTGCAGGTGCGCGCCAACTTGGCCGCCCTCGACGCTGCGGCCGCGCTGCGGGCCCTGCCCGAGTCTTGGTCGGCGACGATGCACGGCGAGCGCGAAGCCAGCGCCCAGCGCGAAGGGGTCGAGCTGGTCTTTCGGGCGCTCTCGGGCGCCTTGTTGGTCGGCCGCAGCCCCGGGGATCTCGACGCGGCCACGCAGATGGCCGGACGCACGCAAAGCTACGCCCTCGAGGTCCACGCAGAGAACCTGCACCAAGGCGACGTGGATCCGAGCAGCCTGATGGAGCTGCCCGGGGGTCTGGCCGGCCCGATCTCGGCCGCCCTCGAGCGGGCCACGGCCTTGGACATCGGCCTCGATCTGGCCGCCGAGGCGGATCTGCGCGCGCACCTGCGGGCCGCGGCGGATCTGAGCAGCTTCGGCTTCGATCCCCTCGGCGCACCGCTGGCTCGCGCCTCGAAGCTCGGTGACCGCCTCCCCGGGGGCGCCGACGCCCTGGCGCTGATGAGCTGGGGAGATCCGAAATTGATCCACCGCGAGCTCGATCGCTACGCCGAGATGATCCCCGAGCCCTTCGACGGGTGGACGGCCGAGATCATCGCGGGCGCGCACGCCGTCATCGACCAGGTGCGCGAGGAGGTGGCCTTTGGGATCTGGGTCGACGACGACGGCAAAGCCGCCCTGGTCGTGGCCGCCCGCGTCGCCGAACCCGAGGCCGCCCGCGCCGCGGTCCGCCGAGTCGTCGCCGGCCTCGACGCCACCGCCCGCCGCTACACCGAGCTGATGGGCGACGACAAAGACTACCGAGCGACCGTGAGCTACAAACCCGAAGGCCTGGTCTTTTCGAAGGCCAAGGTAGACCTCTTCTCGGCCACGATCCCCAAGGCCTTCGAGGCCGACGCCGCCCGCGTCAAGATGCTCGTCGGCAGCAAGAAGCCGAAGCTCGAGCTGCTCGCCTTGGTCGAAGGCGAGTACGGCATCGTCGTGATCGGCGAAGGCGCCCGCACGCTCATGGGCGACTGGGTGCGCCACCTCGGTACCACCCGGCGCATCTCGGCCGAGACCGAACCCGGCTTGGGGCTGGCGCGCGCGATCGGAGGCGGCTGCCAGATCTGCGTGGCCATCGACCCCGTCGGCGCGCTGCGCAGCTACGCCCAGTGGCGTGTCGACCTCGGGGACGACCCCGCCGCCAGCCAGGCCCTCGCCGCGACCAAGGACAGCGTGCACGAGGGGTGGGCCGCGCTCTCCGTGCGCGCACGTGACGACGAGGCCGCCTTGGGTTTCGGGGCGCAAAAGAAGGTCGCCTTCGAGCAGCCCGAGCTGTGGACGGCCGCCTTGCTGCTGGCCGGCGCCGGACCGACGGACGCGACGCAGTGAGCGGGCCCGACGCCCACGCCCGTTCCGACGCTCAACAGTTGCGCGCCTTGATATTGGCCGCGGGGCAAAGCCGTCGCATGGGCCGGGCCAAAGCCCAGATCTCTTGGCGCGGGCGCAGCTTCTTGGCGCATGTGCTGGCGGCGGCGGCCGAGGCCGGCGTCTCCGAGCGGCTGGTCGTCGGCGGCGCGCTCGACCTGAGCGAGCCCGCGCGTGCGCTCGGGGCCGACTACCGCGACAACACGAATTGGCGCGAGGGCCCCACCACCAGCTTGCAGCTCGGCTTGGCCAGCTTGGGACCGGGCCCCGTCTTGGTGCTGAGCGTCGACCGTCCCCACCTGCGCGCCGCGACCTTGCACGCGCTGGCCGCAGCCGTCGCGCGCGACCCGACGCGGATCTGGCAGCCGGCGCAGGCGGGCCGACGCGGCCATCCGATCGTGTGGCCGGCCGCCTTGCGCGAGGCGCTGCTCGCCCTTCGGCCCGGACAAAGTCCACGGGATCTCTACGCCCGGCCCGAGCTCGCCGTACTGCGGACGAGCGTGCCCGTGGACGATCCGGCGATCTTCGACAACCTCGATCGCCCCGAGGACCTGGCGCGTTTGAATCCGCCGCCCGATCCCGCGCCCTGAGGGCCAAGGCCCGAGCTTCGCGCATTGATTCGGCCGCGGCGGCGCGCCTATGGTGCGCCCATGACTCCCGCCGCTTTGGAGACCTTCGCCGCCTTGCACCCGCGCTACGACGCGGAGCGCCGCTTGCTCGTCCTCGAGCTCGAGCACGGCAAGGCGAACGAAGTGGGCAGCGAGCAGCTCGCCGCCTTCGAAGCCCTGTGCGCCGCGCTCGAGGGCGACGCGCAGGTCAGCTGCCTGTGCACGAGCTCGCGTCGGCGTTCGAGCAAGGGCACGGCCTTGTTCATCGCGGGCGCCAACGTCACCGAGCGTCGCGGCTGGGACGACGCCAAGGTCAAAGCGCACGTGCGACGACAACGCGAGCTCATGCGCCGCCTCCGGCACCTCCCGGTCTTCACCGTCGCCTTGTCCGGTGGGATGACCTTGGGCTGGGGCGTCGAGTTCTTGTTGACGGCGGACTACGTGCTCGCCACGGACGAGGCCGCCTTTGCCTTGCCCGAGACGGGCTTGGGCATCTTGCCCGGAGCGCGCGGCACGGCCGAGCTCGCGCGTCTCGTCGGCCCCGCACAGGCGATGCGACTCGGCGCGAGCGGCGAGAGGATCCGCGCCGACGAGGCCTTCGCGATCGGGCTCGTCCAAGAGCGGGTCGCCGATGTCGACGCCGGATTGAGCAGAGTGCATTCACTCGCCGAGCGCCTCGCCCGAAATTCACCCACCGCCATTGCGGCGTTCAAAGCGGCCCTCTTGGCGGGCCAAGGTCGCGTCGAGGCGGAGCGACTCGAGCTCGAGGCTCGCGCCTACGAGCTGTGCGTCGACAGTGGGGAAGCCGCGATCGGGCGTGGCGCCTTCGATGAGATTCGTGCAGGACGCTCTCCTGCGTGGGGTCCTCGACGCGAGTTCGACGCGGAATCATCGAGCTAGGGCCCCAGAAAACCCACAAATCGAAACTTGACCCATGGGCTGTCAGGGCGCCCAAAACGCCGAGTACGATCCTGAACAGGCGTTTGGGCGCAAATTTTATTGGCCATCGAAAAAAATGTGCTTCAGAATACCGTGAATCTTCTTCCTAATGCGCGCGTCCGCCCCGACAGTGTTGTGCGACACGCGCGCCCCACCTAACCTGCACCGAACCCGAGCTCGACGATGACGCAGCCTCCCGCCAACGCTGGCACATCCAGCGACCTCGGCGACATCCCGTCCAAGATCGATGGCCGTTACAAGGTCGAGGAATTATTGGGCAAGGGTGGATTCGGTGCCGTCTATCGTGCCTACGACGAGCTCGAAGAACGACACGTCGCATTGAAGGTCATCCGCTCGGATGTGCCGGTCGACTTCCAAGGCGGGTCCAAGGCGAGCTCGGCCGCGAGCTCCAGCGCGAGCTCCAGCGCCGGCTCGAGCGGTGTGCCGAGTCGCTTCCACACTGGCTCGGGCGCACGCCGTCCGGTGACGCGGGCCTTCGGTTTGTCGACCTCGCGGGGCGACGACATGACCGAGGCCTTCAAGGACGAGTTCCGGCTGCTGACGCAGCTGCATCACCCGAACTTGGCCTCCGTGTTCGATTTCGGCCGCTGTTCGGAGATCGACGCCCTCTTCTTCACCCAAGAGTTGGTTGAGGGTCGTTACCTCTCGGAGTTCCTCAAAGGAGCTTCGCGCGAGCTGATCGTCGACGTCTTCGTCCAACTCGCACGTGCCCTCGACTACATCCACGCGCTGGGCTTGCTGCACGAGGACATCAAGCCCACCAACGTCTTGGTGCAGCGGCGCGCGGATGGTTCGCCACGCGCGAAACTCATCGACTTCGGTCTCGCGCGAATGCTGCGGGCCCCGGATGGCGATGATGAACTCGAGGGTGAGGCGCGGGTGATCTTGGGAACCCCCGGATTCTCGGCCCCCGAAAAAGTTCGGGGCAGCCGCACCGACAGCCGCTCGGACATCTACTCCCTGGCCGCGACCTTGTACGCGGCCACCCGTGGCTCGCGCCCCTTCCCCGCCAAGAGCTTCAAAGAGGCCCTGCGCGCCCAGCTCGACTGGCGACCGGAGCTGGCCGGCGCCGTGCTCGGCAACTGCGGCCCGGTCGTGGCCGAGCTGATCGGCCGCATGCTGCAGCCCGATCCGGATCGCCGCCCGCAAAGCGCCCGCGCCATCGTGCTCGAGCTGCTGCGACGCGAAGCCTCGCACTTGCGCGAGAGTCACGAGTCCGAGGCCGACCGCCAAGAGTTTGCGCGGCTGCTCGTCGAGCACCTGCCCTTCGTCGACCGATCCGGCTATTTGGATCTGCTGATCACGCGGGCCTCGGACATCTTGCTCGAAGGCGAGGGCATGATGCCCGACTCGAGTCGCAGCGGCATGGGCACGCGTGTGATCCGCACGATCGTGGTCGAAGCCCCGGAGGGGATGGGCAAGCAGCGCCTGCTCTCGGAGCTGCGACGCGAGGTCCAGCTCGGCGGCGGCCTGTTCGTGCAAGCCTCCTTTTGGTCGAGCGAGGTCGGCGGCCTTGGACCTTTTGCCAACGTGGTGATGCAGCTCGCCACCGCCTTGGGGGACCAGTCCGGCGTCATCCGCGAGTACGAGGGGCTGGTCAAGCTCGCCCGCGACGACGCCGACGCCGACGAGTCCCAGGCCGGGCAGCTCGCCTCCTTCTTGTTGGCGGCGGCCAAAGAGCGACCCTACGTGCTGACCTTGACGGACCTCGAGCGTTCGCCGGGTCGGGTCCACCAGTTCGAAGAGCTCTGTCGTGCCCTCGACCACTCGGAGGCGCGGATCTTGATGTGCGCGAGCTCGGTGCCCCACCGCAAGCTGACGCCGCAGCTCAACGCCCTCGGCCGCGAGCAGCTGCTCGAGACTTGGAGCCTGCGCCCCTTCTCGCGCCGCGAGATGTTCGCGGTCCTCACCGGAATCCTGGGCGACATCGACGTCATCCAAGATCTGGTCAAGATGCTCGACAAGCTCACCGGCGGCCACCCGCTGAGCTTCCGCGAGACCCTGCGCGTGCTGATCGAAGAGTCGATCTTGGTGCGCGACACGGACACGTGGACCCTGCGCGGAGCATCGGCTGCGGCTGAGGCCCTGCACCAGTCCTTGGCCCAGCGCAGCGAGTCTCGCCTCGACGGTCTGGGCGTCAGCGCGTGGGAAGTCGCCAGCATCTTGTACCTGGTCGAGGCGCCGATCCCCGAGTCGGGCCTGGCCGCCTTGGCCGACCTTCGCCGCGAACGCTTCGTGCGCACCATGGACCGCCTCGAGGCCGAGGGCCTGGTCGTGCGCGCGGTCGGCTCCACGGCCACCCAAGTCACCTTGGCCCACGAGTCCGTGCGCGAGGCGGTGCGCCGGCGCTACGCGGAGAGTCTCGACGACACCCGCATGGACCTGGCCGCCCGCATCGAGGAGCTCGAGTCCGAGAATCCCGAGCTCATCTTCTTGCGGGCGCGTCTGCTCGACGATGCCTCCGACGGCCTCGAGGCCATCAGCGCGCTCGAAGAGGCGGCCCACGAGTTGATCGCCGCGGACGAGCCGCGCTTGGCCGGGCTCGTCCTCGAGCGCTGGATCGTGCGCCTCCGGGCCTTTGGCGGGACCAGCCGACTGCCCAAGCTACTCGAGGCCCTGCGCTTGTTCATGAGCCACGCCGCCGGCACCCTCGACGATCCGGCGGCGGAGCTCGAGCACTACCAAGCCGGCATCCTCATCGCCGAAGTGCTCCAAGACTTCGAAGCCCAGGCCCTCTTTTGGCTGGCGACCTGCGACCGCTACCGCCTCGAGTTCGAGTCCGACATCGAGCGCACCCTCGAGCGACTCGAGCGTGCCGCCGAGGCCGCGCGCAAGGCCCAAGACCGCATCTTGGAGCTCAAGATCCTCAACCGCCGCGCCGAGGTGCTCTTGTCGATGGGCGACATCGAACACGCCGGCGCCTACGCCCGCCAAGCGATGGAGATCTTCGACATCGAAGAGGCCCAAGACGCCGACATCTGTCACATCGTCGGCGTCCGCCTGCGCTGCTTGTCCCTGAGCGGACAGCTCAGCGAAGCGCGCCAGCTCCACGACCAGGCCAAGGACATCGCCGCGCGGGTCCCGGTGATCCAGCGCGCCAGCTACCTGTCTGGCATCGCCTTTTTGGGCGCCCTGGGCGGTGAGCCCGAGCGCGCCATCGAAGAGACCCGCCAGGCCATCGAAGAGCTGCGCGCCGCCAACACCCCGCGCCTGCTCGTGATCCCTTTGCACAACCTCGGCGACATGCTCGTGCGCGACGAGGACTTCGAGGCGGCCGCCCCCGCTTTCGAAGAGGCCCTGCGCTTGTCGCAGATGTTCGGCATGGACCACAACGTCCACCTCAACCGCGGATTTTTGGGCTACGCCAAGGCCCGCTTGGGCGAGCTGAACGAGGGGGCCGAGCTGCTGACCGACGCGAAGGCGGCGATCGCAAACCTTCCGAGCGAGCAGATCAGCTGGCAGCAGCTGCGCCTACTGGATGCCGAAGTGTCCCACATGCGCGGACAGAGCGCGCGCGCGCGACGCGAGCTCGAAGAGATGCTGGCGGAATTCCATTCCAGCAACGAAGTGAGTTTGGCCCACTGGGCGCAAGATGCACTCGCCCGCATCGAGCACGACCTGGGAACCAGCTTCATCGAGGCGCCGGCCGCGGTTTTCGACTCGAACCCGGAAGAGGACACGGTCCGTACAAAACCGATCCGTTGACGCGAATCGCGCTGGTCGGTCTGCGGTATCCTCCCTTGTGTCCAACGAGGCCACGGCTGCGGCGCTACAGGACCTCCGAGAGCTCGTCGGAACGGTCCTGGAAACGCGCTACCGCATCGATGAGCTTCTGGGCGAAGGCGGCATGGGGCTCGTCTTTCGGGCGCACCACTTGCTGCTCAAGCGCGACGTAGCGATCAAGGTCTTGCACCCGGAGCTCAGCGCGAACCCGCAGCTGAGCGCACGTTTCGATCGCGAGGCTCAAAGCGCGGCGCGCCTCGAGCACCCGAACATCGTTCACGTGTCCGAGTTCGGCTCGACCGCGCAGGGCATGAAGTACATGGTCATGCAGCTGCTCGAGGGCTGCGAGCTCGAGCAGCTCGTCGGTCACGGCCTGCCTTTGGATCCGACGCGCTGCGTCGACTTGGCCATTCAGATCTTTCGCGGCCTCGAGCACGCGCACAAGCACGGCGTCGTCCATCGCGACCTCAAGCCCGAGAACATCTTTGCGACCAAGGATCACGAGGAGCGCGAGATCCTCAAGATCGTCGACTTCGGCATCGCCAAGATCGTCGCCGAGCAAGACGAAGAGGACACCGCCCGGCCCCTCACGCGACACGGCTTGGTCTTTGGCACGCCCGAGTACATGAGCCCCGAGCAGGCGACCGGCGTCGAGGTCGATCACCGCAGCGACCTCTACTCGGCCGGCGTGATCTTGTACGAGATGCTCGCGGGCGTGCGGCCCTTCATGAACGACGACAAGGTCGCGCTCATCCGCATGCAGGTGGCCAGCGACCCGCCGCCTTTCGATCGCGACCTCCCCGAGGGCTTAGGCCACCTCGTCTTCGAGTTGCTGTCCAAAGATCGCGCCGAGCGCCCGCAAAGTGCGGCCGAGGTCGTCAGCCGCCTCGAGCTCATTCGCGCGGACCTCGGCGAGGGCGTCCCCCAAAAGATCTTGCCGGCCCACACGCGTCCCCCGAGCGGCGGCGCGACCACGGCCGTCGCCATCCCGGCGCCCATCACCCAGGCGAACACCACCCTCAGCGCGCCGACCAGCGGCGGCAGCTGGACGGGTCCCGCCCTGGCCGCCGTACTCACCGGCTTGGCTCTGACGGCCGGCATCGTCTACTGGACCCAAAGCGACGAGGGCACCACCACCGCGCAGGTGAACCCGGCCGAAGACGAAGCCGACACCGGCGCTTCGCGGCGCATGATCGACGAGGGCACCTTCGCCAACATCGACCGCGAGATCTTGGCCAAGCACGGTGACCAGGCCCTCGAGCTGATCAAGCCCCTGCGCGACAAGTACCCCGAGGACCCCCAGCTTTTGTGGCGCGAAGGCCAGGCCCTCGCCCTCGCCCGCGGCAACAAGAGCGACAAGGCCTTGGCCGCCTTCGGCCAAGCGATGGACCGCGACGCCAAGCTGCTCGAGGATCCGCACTTCGTCGCCGAGCTCTACGACCTGCTTCGCAACCGCAAGCTGCGCGAGCAGGCCCTCGACATCGCGCTGCAAAAGATGGGCAGCCACGGCCACAAGTTCCTGCTCGAGCTGGTCAACGAGCGCAACCCGGCGCGCGCCCTCGAGTACGCCGACCGTCACCGGGCTCTCGACGCCCTGATGGCCGCGCCCGACGCCGCGCCGCTCATCGATCGCCGCATCAACCTCGCCCGCGACTTGTGGCAGTCCTACCGCGGGCGCTCGCCGAGCCCCTGCGTCGACTTTCGCCAGGCCATCCGGGACATCGACGCGGTCGCCGACCCCTACTTCACCCCCGGGGTGCAGCGCGCGAAGATCCCCGAGCCCGGCAAAGACGAGCCGGAGACCGCCTGCGACGGGGCCGAGGCCGAGCTCGAAGCCCTGCGCATCAAGCTCGAGTCGATGCAGGCCCCCGACGACGCGGGCAACTCCGACGGAGAGGGCTGAGCTGCTCGTCCTCGCCTCCGCTTCGAAGGCGCGGGCCCGTCTGCTCGCGCGCGCCGGAGTCGAGTTCGAGGCCGAGCTCGCCGACTTCGACGAGCGCGCCCTCGATGGCCTCTTGCCGACCCTGGGCCCTCGCGCCTACGCCTTGCGCTTGGCCGAGGGCAAGGCCGCGGCCGTGGCCGCCCGTCGACCCGACGCCTGGATCCTCGCGGGCGACCAGCTCGCCCTCTTGCCCGCGGAGGGTCCCGACGCACCCCTGCGCTTGCTGCACAAGCCGGCCGACGCCGACGCCGCCGTAGCGCAGCTGATGTCCCTCGCCGGGCGTACCCATGAGCTCGTGAGCGCCGTCGTCTTGCGCGGTCCCGCCGGCGAGCTGCATCGACACGTCGACGTCCACCGCATGACCATGCGGGAGTTCTCGCGCGAAGAGGCCACGCGCTACGTCGAGGCCTTCGCCCCTTTGGACAGCGTCGGCGCCTATCACGTCGAGGACGCCGGGATCCGCTTGTTCGCGCGCATCGAGGGCGAAGACGCCACCGCCATCGAAGGCCTGCCGCTTTTGGGGACCTTGGAGATGCTGCGCGCGGCCGGACAGCTGCCGCCCATCCGCTAGCGCATTGGCGACCCGAGGTCGGATCCGCTAGAAGGATCGGGTGCGTCGCCTGCTCCCTTGGGCCTGTGCCCTGCTCGTCGGCTGTTGGTCCCAGCAAGCCCAGTGGTCCCGCGAGTCCGAGACCGAGCCGCTGACCCGCAAGAAAGGCGAGTCCGAAGAAGAGGCCCTCTACCGCGCCGGCGTCACCTGCATGGACGTGCACGAGCGGGACGACTGCGCCGTGCAGTACTTCGAGCGCCTGGTCGAAAAAGGCTCGCGCAAGCGCGAGCTGGTCGGCGACGCCATGTTTCGCCTGGTCGAGCTCTACCGCCGCGCCGAGCGCGAAGAGGATGCGCGCTTGCTGATGCGCGAGTTTTGGGACCGCGGCATGGACCGCCCCAACCTCGGTGCCCTGCCCCACTCGCTGCAGTGGCTGCCCGCGGATCTGGAGATCGTGACCTCCGTCGACGCGGCCCGCTTTCGGGAGTCGCAGCTCAGCCGCCAGCTCGAGGCCGACACCGTGGCCGAGATCTTCAGCTGTGACCCCGAGACGCGCGCCCGTCTCGAGGCCCAACGCGAGGCCCGCAAAAAGGCGCGCGAAGAAAAACGCGCCGCCCGGGCGGCCGAGCTCGAAGCCCAGGGAAAAAAGCCGCCCGAGTCGGGTGACCGCCGCCGTCGCCCCTCGCCGGGCCAAGAGGCGCGCGAACGGGCCGACCCCGTGTACGAAGAAGGTGGCTGCGCCACCGCCGTCGCCCTCGATCGCGTCGACCGCCTGAGCTGGACGCGCTTTTCGACCGCCTCGAACCCCTTCGATCCGCTGCGCTCGGCCGCCTTGTATTCGATCAAAGATCTCGACGCGCCCTTGGCCGCCGCGGTCGAGGCCGGCCGGCTCACGCAGCTCGAAGACGGCAGCTACCAGCTCCCCGGGCTCACCCACGGCGAGACCCAACGAGTGCGCCTGGCCGTCGTGGATCTCGACCAGATCTTGTTGGCCGGCGACGAGGTCATGGACGAGACCTTGGCCAACCTGGCCGCGCGCGAGTCCACCCTCTCGCCGAGCTTGCGCGAGCTCTCGCAACGTGTCCCGCAAGACGTGACCTTCTTCACGATCATGTCGCCGGAGGCGATGCGGCGCGGCCTCGACGAGATGGGCGCCATCGCCAGCTTCTTGCCCACGCCGGACGGCATGCTCTTTTCGGCCGTGACCTACGACTACGCGGGGCTCTTCATTCGGATCCCCACGCAAAACCCGCTCAAGGCCGCGGCGCTCCTTTCGCTGATCAAAACGGTGTTGGCCGCCAACGAAGAAGAGCGCGCCGCCGACCCCGAGCCCAACGCGGGAGAGCGGGCTATCGCCAAGATGGACTTGTCCCAGACTGCGGACGGCAAGGCCCTGCAGATGACCACGGTGCTCTCGCCCGAGGACATCGACGCCATCTTCCGCGACGGCTGACGCCGCGGCGCTGCTAGATTGTTCGGCATGAGTGCGCCGAAGATCCGCGCCCCGCGAGGCACCGAGCTCAGCTGCAAAGGCTGGGGTCAAGAGGCCGCCTTGCGCATGCTGATGAACAACTTGGACCCGGAGGTCGCCGAGCGGCCCGAGGACCTCGTCGTCTACGGCGGCACCGGCAAGGCCGCCCGCTCGTGGAAGGACTACCACCAGATCGTCGCCTCGCTGCGCGACCTCGAGTCCGACGAGACCCTGATCGTGCAAAGCGGCCGCGCCCAGGGGATCTTCAAGACCCACGAAGACGCGCCGCGCGTCTTGCTGGCCAACAGCTTGCTCGTACCCAAGTGGGCGACCTGGGAAGAGCACCACCGCCTCGAAGCGCTGGGCCTGACCATGTACGGCCAGATGACGGCCGGCAGCTGGATCTACATCGGCACGCAGGGGATCTTGCAAGGTACCTACGAGACCTTCGCCGCGTGCGGACGCATGCGCTTTGGCGGTGATCTGAGCGGGCGCTTGGTGATCACCGGCGGCCTCGGGGGCATGGGTGGCGCGCAACCCTTGGCCGCGACGATGGCCGGCGCGGCCGTCTTGTGCATCGAGGTCGACCCGCACCGCATCCAGCGGCGCCTCGAGACCCGCTACTTGATGAAGGCCACCAAGGATCTCGACGAGGCCCTGCGCTGGCTCGACGAGGCCAAGCAAAAAGGCGAGGCCCTGAGCGTCGGTCTCGAGGGCAACTGCGCCGAGGTCTTGCCCGAGCTGGTGCGCCGCGGCGTGACCCCCGACGTGATCACCGACCAAACCAGTGCCCACGACGAGCTCAACGGCTACGTCCCGGACGGCCTGAGCCTCGCAGAGGCCGACGCGCTGCGTGCGGCCGACCCGGCCGAGTACATCCGTCGCTCCGTCGCGGCCATGGGCAAGCACGTCGCGGCCATGCGCGAGATGCAAAAGGCCGGCGCGGTCGCCTTCGACTACGGCAACAACATCCGCGCGCAGGCCGTGCTCGCCGGCGTCGAGGATGCCTTCGAGATCAAGGGCTTCGTACCCGAGTACATCCGCCCCCTCTTTTGCGAGGGCCAAGGCCCCTTTCGCTGGGCCGCCTTGTCGGGCAACCCCGCCGACATCGCCAAGACCGACCAGGCGATCTTGGAGCTCTTCCCCGAAAAGGAGAGCTTGCGCCGCTGGATCGAGATGGCCCGCGAGCAGGTGCAGTTCCAAGGCCTGCCGTGTCGGATCTGCTGGCTCGGCTACAACGAGCGCCACCTCGCCGGACTTCGCTTCAACGAGATGGTGGCCAGCGGCGAGCTCGACGGTCCGATCGTGATCGGCCGCGACCACCTCGACTGTGGCTCCGTGGCCTCGCCGAACCGCGAGACCGAGGGCATGAAGGACGGCTCGGACGCGATCGCCGACTGGCCGATCCTCAACGCCCTGATCAACACCGCCGCCGGTGCGACCTGGGTCTCGGTGCATCACGGCGGCGGCGTCGGCATGGGCTACAGCCTGCACGCCGGCATGGTCGTCGTGGCCGACGGCAGCCCCGGCGCGGCCCGCCGCCTCGCCCGTGTGCTGGTGAGCGACCCCGGCATGGGCGTGGTGCGGCATGTCGACGCCGGCTACGACGAAGCCATCGACTGCGCCAGATCCCAAGGCGTACGCGTCCCCGGGCGGGTCGACTGACGAAAGGGCCGAAGATGTCCGGTCGTCGTCTCTTTCGCCACGCACGCATCTTGACCCTCGCGGGCTCGGCCGAGGCTCGGCGTGGGCCCGCCATGCGCGAGCTCGCGGTGATCGAAGACGGCGCGATGGTCACGGAGGGCGGCCGGATCGCGTGGGTCGGCGCCGACGCGGATCTACCGACGGGTCTCGTGATCGACGATGTGCACGAGCTCGAAGGCCGCGTGATCATGCCGGCCTTCGTCGACAGCCATACCCACCTGGTGTGGGGCGGCGATCGTCGCGACGAGATGCAGATGCGACTCGAAGGCGCCGACTACGAGGCGATCTTTGCGGCCGGCGGCGGGATCTTGTCCAGCGTCGCGCGCACGCGGGCCCTCGACGAAGACGCTTTGTTCGAGCAAAGCGCGGCCCGCCTCGCCCGCATGCGCCGCTGCGGCACGACGGCCTTCGAGATCAAAAGCGGCTACGGCTTGGATCTCGAGACCGAGCTGCGCCAGCTTCGCGTGGCCCGCCGCCTCGGCGAGATGCAAGGCGTCCGCGTACGGACGACCTGCTTGACCGCGCACGCCGTGCCCGAAGAGGCGCGCGCCGACGAGACGGCCCGTGCCGCCTTCGTCGACCGGATCCTCGACGAGGTGCTGCCGGCCGTCGCCGCCGAGCAGCTCGCCGACTTTTGCGACGTCTTTTGCGACCGCGGGGCATTCACGGTCGAAGAGACGCGACGCGTGCTCGCCCGCGCCGCCGAGCTCGGCATTCCACCGCGCCTGCACGCGAACGAGTTCGGCCACACCGGCGGTGCCAAGCTCGCCGCCGAAGTCGGCGCCCGCTCGGCCGACCATCTCTTGCACCTCGACGCCGAGGAGCGTGCAGCCCTGCGCGAGGCGGGAGTCATCGCTACCTTGTTGCCCGGTACCTCCTTGGTGCTGGCCAAGCCCTTCGCCGACGGCCGCGCCATGGTCGACGATGGCCTGGCCGTCGCGGTGGCCACCGACTGCAACCCCGGCTCTTGCCCGATGGAAAACCTCGGCTTGGTCTTGGCTTTGGCCTGTCACGGCTGCCGCCTCTTGCCGGCCGAGGCGATCTGCGCGGTCACCCACAACGCTGCGGTGAGCCTGGACCTGGCCGACGAGCGTGGTCGACTCGAGCCCGGCTTGGCCGCGGACTTTCTCGAGCTCGACACCGACGACGAGCGCGACCTCGTCTACCACGCGGGTAGCCCCTTTTTGCGCCGGGTTTGGGCGGCGGGCAGCCTCGTGCCGCGCTGAGCTCGCGCCCACGTCAGCCGGGAACTTCGCCGGGCATGATGCCCTCTTCGAAGGCGAGGAAGTTGTGCAAGAAGCCGCAGCTCGTACACGCGAGGGTGTGAAAGGGCGCCGTGCCCGTGAACCCACCGGTCGGTGAGCCAAAGCGCATCGTGCTGACCTGCAAGGGCACGGGGTGGCGGGGGCTCTTGCCGGCGAACAAGGCCACGGGCAAAAGGCGGCCACCGCACATGATGCAGGCGATCCGACTTTCGTCGCGACGCAGGCGGTGCCCCTTCTCCACGAAGGCGTCCAAACGCGCCCGGGCCTCCTCGAGATCTGCCTGGAGCCGTTCGTTTTCGGCCTCGAGCGACTGCACTTGGCTGTGCAGCGCGTCGCGATCGTCCCGATAGCTCACGGGGAGATTGTAGCTTTGGGCGACGAGCGGGGCGAGCCGACCCGGCCTTTGGGTACAGTAGGCCTCGGCCGTGCGCTTTCGTTCTCGCCAGTGCAAAAACCCCAGCTGCCGCCTGCGCTTCCCCGTGCAGGAGGACTCGCCGCTGGGCGCGCGCTGCCCCTTTTGCGAGCAGCCCGCCCCCTTTGTCGACGCCGCATGGACGACCGACGCGGCGGCCAAAGCCCAGCGAGATCCGGGAACGCGCATCAGCGCCTTGCTCGACAACGTCCGAAGCTTGCGCAACGTCGGCGCCATCTTTCGCACCGCCGACGGAGCCGGCCTCGCTCACCTGCACCTGTGCGGCTTCACGCCGACGCCGGCGCACCCCAAGATGGCCAAGACGGCCTTGGGCGCCG
>JAUIJR010000565.1 GCA_030431075.1 Polyangia bacterium
GTCACTCGCCGAGGCGAGGTAGATGGCGTCGAGGTCGACGCGCAGGTCGACGCTGCGCGTGGTGCTGTCGACCCAGGGCGTAGCGAGCGGGATCCGCCGAGCCGCGTCGACGGGCCAGCGTCCGTCTTCGTCGATCGGCGCGAAGACCAGCGTGTCGGGGCTGCCCGCTTCGATCCAGGCCAGCTGCGGCCCCGCCTCCCCCTCGGCGGCGAAGAGTTCGCTCGCCGGGCCGAGTGGGAGCGCGTCGAGCTCGAGGCTCACGCTCGGCTCGGGCACCGCTTCGACCTCGATGCCGACCGGCGGCGAGGCCCGCGAGAACTCGTCCCCGGCGTTGAAGAGCTCGAGGGTGTGGACGCCCACCGGCAAGACCCCGTCGAGCTCGAGCACCAAGCGGTCACTGGTGATC
Organism: Polyangia bacterium; assembly: GCA_030431075.1. Classification (GTDB taxonomy): domain Bacteria; phylum Myxococcota_A; class Polyangia; order Nannocystales; family Nannocystaceae; genus JAUIJR01. The sequence continues at coordinate 407 of JAUIJR010000565.1, forward strand.
CGGCCGATCGGACTTTGGGCCGGCAAGGTCCCGACGACGACGCCGTCGATCCGCAAGAAGGTCGAGCCCTGACGCGCGGCGCGGATCCTCAAGTTGATCGCCTCGCGTCGATCCGAAGGCAGACGCAAGATCCCGTCGGCCGGATCGATGAAGGAGGGCCGATCGGGGACAAAGCCGCCCTCCTCGCCCGTGGACTCCTCTTCGCCGCCGCCTCCGAGTGGGTCGAAGATCGAGGGCTGCACGCAGGCGAGGGCCGAGGCACAGCTCAGCGCGAGTCCCGTCGAGCGTGCCCGGCGATGCACCCGTACATCCTAGCAGGGCGCCGGCCCGCGCGTGTAGAGTCGGCGCATGGGACGCCTCATCGTGACGGCCGGCTGCGGCGTACTTCTCGGGCTTGGGAGCGGAGCGTGCAAAGAGAACTTCGACGCGGAATGCCCCGCGGGCCAAGTGACCTGCGAATGCCTCCCCTCCGGCGGTTGCGACCAGGGCTTGGAGTGTCGCGACAACCTTTGCGTCTCGATGGACGAGGAGACGGGTGACGAAACGGACGCGTCGACGAGTTCGGAGTCGCTTGGGGAGTCGAGCGAAAGCGGAGACGGAGATGGAGATGGCGACGGCGACGGAGACGGAGATGGCGACGGGGATGGAGATGGCGACGGGGATGGAGATGGAGATGGAGATGGGGATGGCGATGGCGATGGCGACGGAGACGGCGACGGCGATGGAGACGGTGACTACTGTCACGGTGCCAGCGCCATCACCTTCAACAGCCCCTTTACGCGCAACGTGGGCTTGTCGGTCGGGCGGATGGTCTCGGGCGATGTGCTGGGCGACTCTGCCGTGGACATCATCTTGGCTCCGCTCGGTGGAAGCGCCTTCGGTGTCATGCGCAACAATGGGGGGGGCGGGAACTTTCCGCTCAACCAGATCGCCGAGGTGGACATCTCGCCCAGCGCAATCGAGGACCTCGCGCTCGGACCCATCGATGGCGACAGCAAGCAGGAACTCCTGGTCGTGACCGACACCGGCGCCTTGGTCTACTACGGGGGCGCGGCCAACAGCTTGCCTGCGCCGACGACCTTGACACCTCCGGCCGCGGGCAGCGTCAACTACGGGGCGGGGGCGGTCGCCGACTTCGGTGGGACCGACGGCCGCGGCGACATCATCTTGTCGCGCCAAAACCAAGGCACGCACGAGTTCATCGTCTACGACGGGAGTAACTTCGAGACGGCCTCGATGCCCGCCTTCGAGGGTCTTGCACCGCCCGGGGGCTCCCGGCAGCTCTTGGTTGCACCGGTGGACACGGGCAACGAGCTCGATGTCGTCGCCGTGCACAACGAAGACGCAGGCGGCAACGGATCCTTTTCGACCCTACTCAACTCTGTGGGGCCGAACTTCGGCTTCGATCTGACCAGCGACGCGACGGTTGGCGACAGTGACCGCGCTGCGATCGCAGACTTGGATCTCGATGGAAACCCCGACCTGGTCGTCGTGCTCGGCGGTGAGGTCGGGGGGCCCGAGGATTCGATCTCGATCTACTGGGGCAATGCGAGCGGAGCCTACAACGCCGCGGACCGTACCGAGATCACCGTGGGGGATCTGCTGGGATCGGTCGTCGTGGCCGACTTCAACTGCGACGGCCACCGCGACTTGGCCGTTGCCGTCGCGGGTGAGGCGCGCGTGGCCTTCTACCTGGGGGACAGCGCGCGGGGCTTCGTCTTCGACAGCTCGCTGATGACCGGGGCCGACGCACCTTTCGCCTTGGTCAGCGACGACTTCGACGGCGACGGCGTACCCGATCTCGCACTTTCGCAGCCGATGATCGAGACGGTTCAGATCTACACGCACATCTAGCGGCGATCATTCAACGCTCAGCTGGGCGCCGCATCCAGCGCGTCGAGCTCGGGCGCCAGGTAGCGGCGGATCATCAGCTTGATCTCGTCGAGCATGGCCTCGAAGGTCTTCTCGCCGAGGCGGGTGCCGGCGACCAAGAGGCCGGCGATCCCGTTGACGACGACGGTGGCCACGACTTCGCGGCGCTGGGCCTCCATGGCCGGCGCCCAGATCGAGAGCAGGTGGTTGGTCGCCCGCGCGAACTCCTCGAGCAGCTCTTGGTCCGCGTCGGCGAACTCTTCGTAGAGCTGGATGTTGCCGATGAGCGCGCGAAAGCCTGCGTCGCCCGTGTGCAGCTTGGCGAAGGTGTCGACCATGTCGTCGACCAGCTCGCGCCAGGGGCGGGTGATGGCGTCGGGGGTCAGACGCTCGGCGAAGAGCTTGCGCGAGTGCTCCATGCAGCGCTCGGCCACGGCGCGAAACAAGGCGCGCTTGTTGGCGAAGAACTGGTAGACGGAGCCGATCGAGGTGCCGGCCTCGGCCGCGATGGCCTCCATCTTGGCCGCGTCGAAGCCCTGGTTGGCGAAGGCCTCGGCCGCGACCTGCAAGATCGTCTCGAGTCGCCGACGGCTGCGTTCTTGGGTGGGGACCCGTCGCAGCGGCTTTTTCGCCCGAAGGGAGCGCGCCACTTGACAAATGTGAGGAGTTCCTCACATTCTGTCAAACATGAGGGGCGCCTCAGGTTCTGGATCACCCGACTCCTTGTCCTTCACGGGCGCTAGGCGCGATCGCGGGCCTTTACCGCCGGGACCGCGCGGCTGGCCTCTGGTCGGGAGCCTGGCCGCGGTGTGGGCGGATCCGCTCAGCTTGTTCGAGCAGGGGATGCGCGAACACGGCGACACCGTGCTCTTTCGCTTTGGGCCCTACCGCTACTTGATGATCCACCGCGAAGAGGACATCCGCCACGTCCTCGTTCGCAACCACGCGAACTACCACAAGAGCCCGACCTACCAAGGGC
>JAUIJR010000063.1 GCA_030431075.1 Polyangia bacterium
CCCCCTCCCCCACCTGGCTGCGTCGCCAGCCCGAGATCCAAGCGCACAGCTTTGCGCCGGCCGACGACCGCGGCGAGCCCTTCAAGCACAGCGCCTGGGTGCCCGCGCGGGCCTGGTCGCGCTTTCGTCCCGCCTTCGGGCGCGATCGCGAGATCGCCGACATGAGCGTGCGCCTGCGTCCCGGCAAGCCACTGCGCTTTGACGAGGGCTTCTTGCCCGGCGGCGCCGGCCGCTTCGACTGGATCGTCACGCTCACCCGCGCGCAGCTCTCCGCCGATGCACGACTCGAGCTGCGCTTGGACGGCGAGCTGGCGCAGACCATCGATCCCCCCGACGCGCGCGAGCGATCGTGGCAAAGCCCCAAGCTGCGCTGGACGAGCCATGGCGCCGACGTGCAGATCGAAGTGCGCTTGGTCGGGGCGGCCGAAGAGGACTTCGTCGACCTGCGCGACCTGGCCGCCTTTCGGGTGATGCCCGCCTCGCCGCCGACGCTTCACCCGGAGCGCACGCCATGAGGGGCCGATGCGCCGCGCTCCCCCGTGCTAGCGTTCGCCCGTGTCGCGACCCGAACGCCCCGTCGCCTTGATCACCGGAGCCAGCCGCGGGATCGGAGCCGCGATCGCCCGCGCGCTGGCCCCTGAACACCGACTGATCTTGTGCGCGCGGCGGGCCGAGAGCCTCGAAGCCAGCGCCGCGGCCGTGATCGAGCGCGGCGGCGAGTCGGCCTTGCTCGCCCGCCTGGGTGCCGAGCTCTCCGAGCCGGCCGCACGACTCCAACTCTTCGCCGAGCTCGAAGCCCTGCCCGGCATCGACATCCTGATCAACAACGCCGGCGTCGCCGACTCCGCCCCCCTTCGCAAGACCGACGACGCGACCTGGCTGCGCGCGATGGAGATCAACGCGCGCGCGCCCTTCGAGCTGTGCCGCGCCCTCGTGCCCGCGATGGCCAAGCGCGGCTGGGGGCGCGTGGTGACCATCGCCTCGACCGCGGCCAAGAAGGGTTACGCCTATACGGCGGCGTACAGTGCGAGCAAGGGGGCCGTGGTCGCGCTGACACGGGCCATGGCCGCCGAGTTCGCCACCAAGGGCGTGAGCATCAACGCGGTGTGCCCCGGATTTTGCGACACGGACATCGTCGCCGACGCGGTCGCCAACATCGTCGACAAGACGGGCCAAGATCCGGCCAAGGCCAAGGACGCGCTGGCGGGCTTCTCCCCCCAAGGGCGCTTGGTCCAGCCCGACGAGGTCGCCGCGATGGTCGCTTGGTTGTGCAGCGAAGCGGCCGCCCCGGTGCACGGCCAGGCCCTCGGCATCGACGGCGGAGAGAGCGTCTAGCCGGCCTCGCGCAGCTCGGGGGCGGCGCTGTGGGCCTTTTCCCCCGCCTGCCAGGTCGCCCACATCTCCTCGAGCACGCGGGTCTTGAGCCCCTTCGGGAAGTACTCCGGGTGCGGCTCGCTCAAGTTGAAGTGATCGCGCTCGGGGACGAAGACGATCGTCGCGTCACTGCCGAGGCGCTCGAGCTCGTCGGCGAGCAAACGCGTCGCGCCCTCGAGGCGAAAGGTGTCCCAGGTCCCGACGAAGATGTGCAGCTTGCCGGCAAGCGGCGCTTTGACGCTCTCCCACTCGCGCGCGAGCTTGTCGCGGATGTCGTAGCGCCGCCAGTGCTCGGCGATCGTGCGGTCGATGGCGCCGCTGTCGCGATCGAAGACGAAGCGCGGCTGCCCGTCCTCGCCGCGCGGCGAAAAGACGGCATCGAAGCTGTAGATCTGCCCCCCCACCGGCTTGTTCTTCGCCTCGTCGCGGGTGAAGGACTCGAAGCTGCGGACGAACTCCGGCCCGCGTCGCATCAGCATCGTCGTTTGCCCCTGAGGGTCGCGGTACATGCTGTCGAAGCTGTAGATGTCGGTGCCGGTGAAGTCTCGAAAGTCCACGGGGTCCGGGGCCGTCGACCACACGCCGCCAAAGCTCTCCGGATACTCGACTTGCAACCACAAGGAGCTCCAGCCGCCCGAGGAGTGACCGGAGACGAAGCGACCCCAGGGGACCCCTGCGCCGCCGTACTTTTTTTCGAGCGCGGGGATGTATTCCTCGACGAGCGCCGTGCCCCACGGTCCGGTGTTGGCCGAGTCGGCGAAGACGTGGTGACCCATCGGATGGTTCGCATCCAAAAAGACGTGGATCATCGGGCCGCCCACGCCTTGCGCGGCCAAGGCCGCGTACTTGGATCCGTGCATCATCGCCCCTTGTTTGTGGCTGCCGCCGAAGCCGTGGATGACGTAGTTCACGGGCGCGCGCCCGGCCGGGTCATGGCCGGGCGGCAACATCACCGTGCCGACGATCTTGGTGGGCTCCCCGGCGAAGTCGCTGAGCAGCTTGGACTCGAGCTCGAAGCTCTCGAAGCTGGCCTCGCTCGGATTGCCCGCCTGCGTCGCCGCCGCTTCGCCGGTGGGCGTGGGCGCGCGCTCGGCGATGGAGTTCGCCGGCAACTCTCCCCCCTGGTTGCAAGCCAGGCCGCTCGCGGCGACGACAAAGGTCCAGGCCCAAGTACGAGAGCTGCGAGAGCTGCGAGAGACGCGAGTGGTGCGACGCACCGACGCACTATAGGGCAGCGCGCCACCTGGGGCCGCTTTTCGGCGCGGCGCGGGGAGTCGCACGTCCCCCGCCCTTTTTTTGGCGAAGGCGCGGCGCCATACTCTCGGCATGCCCGAGATCGTTCAGCCGCCCGATTGGCCCCGCCCGCGCGGCTACAGCAACGGCATGATGGCCGAGGGCCGCATGCTCGCCGTCGCCGGCCAGATCGGTTGGGACACGAGCGAGACCCTCGTCGGGGCCGATTTCCTGTCCCAGTTTCGCCAAGCCATGGCCAACGTGGTCGCGGTCGTCCGCGCCGCCGGCGGTGCGCCCAGCGACATCATCTCCTTGACCCTCTACGTGACCGACAAGCGCGAGTACGTCGACGGCATCGCCGAGGTGGGCGCGACCTACCGCGAGGCCATGGGCAAGCACTTCCCGACCATGGCCTTGGTGCAAGTCGCCGACTTGCTCGAGCCCGGCGCCAAAGTCGAGATCCAAGCCCTCGCCGTCCTCCCCTCTGCCCGCTGAGCGAAGCCCCGTGTCCGACCCCGATTTTCGCCCCCTTCCCCTGCCGACGCCCGAGACCTTTCGCTACGAAGAGCGCGACCAGGTCGGCATCATCACCCTCGATCGCCCCGACCGCTTCAACGCGCTGACCTTCGCGGTCTACCGCGAGCTCGCCGACTTCTTCGCCGTCATCGACCGCCGCAGCTTGGCCGAAGGCGGCGCGCGCAGCTTGGTCCTGCGCGGCGAGGGCAAGGCCTTTTGCAGCGGCGGCGACGTCGAGGACATCATCACCTGCCTGTTCGATCGCGACCTCGAGGGCATGCTCCGATTCACGCGCATGACCGGCGAGCTCATCGCCAACATGCGCCGCTGCCAGCTGCCGATCGTCGCCTCGATCAAGCGGGTGGCCGCGGGCGCCGGCGCGGTGATGGCCCTGGCCAGCGACCTGCGGGTGATGGGCGAGCGCTCTTTTTTCGCCTTTTTGTTCCCGCAAGTGGGGCTCTCGGGCGCGGACATGGGCTCGGCTTGGCTCTTGCCACGCACGATCGGACTCGGTCCTGCCAACGAGATCTTGATGACGGGCGACCGGGTGCCGGCCCCGCGCTGTCTGGAGCTCGGGCTCGCCACACGCGTCGTGCCGGACGAAGACCCCAGCGCGGTCGACGACGCGGCCTTCGAGCTCGCGGCCAAGCTGGCCGCCGGCCCGCACTTCGGCCTGCGCATGACCAAAAAGATGATCCAACAAGAGCTGGAGATGGGCTTCGTCGACGCCATCGAAGCCGAGGCCCAAGCCCAGGCCATATGCATGCGTCACCCGGACTTCAAAGAGGCCAACGACGCCTGGCTGCAAAAACGCAAGCCCGCGTGGAAGTGAACGAGAGTCCGCGATGAACCAAGCCGCCGACTTCTTCGCCAAGCGCATCACCGCCCGCGACCTCGCCACGATCCGCGTGCCCGAGGGCTGGACGGCACCCTGGGTCGAGCTCGAGGAGCGCCTCGAGAAATTCTGCGCCGAGATCAAGTCCGCGCTCGCGCACGGGGAGATCGACGAGGCCGACGAGGCCGCCTCCACCCGCGCCTTCATCGATCGCCTGGCCCGGGCCAAGCTCCTCGACCTCGTCGTCCCCCCGCAATGGGGTGGCCCCGGCTACGGCGCGAGTTCGGGGGTCTCGGCCACGGCCATCTGCTTGGCGCGCCAGTGGATGGGGCGCGTCTCGGGAGCGCTCGACACTGCCTTCGTCATGCAGGGGCTGGGCTCATACCCCGTGGTGCTCGCGGGCAGCCCCGAACTGCGCGATAGCTTGATGCCCAAGGTCCGCAGCGGCGAGCAGATCTGTGCCTTCGCCATCACCGAGCCCGAAGCCGGCTCGGACGTGAGCGGCATGCAGACCCGCGCCGAAGCGGTCGAGGGCGGCGTGCGCCTCTACGGCCAAAAGACCTTCATCTCCAACGCGGGCCTCGCCACCAGCTACTCGATCTTCGCGCGCGAAGCCGAAGACGGCCCGGACGGCCGACCGCGGATCTCGGCCTTTTGGATGCCCGGCGATGTCGAAGGCCTGCGCGTCGAGCCCATCGAGGTCATCGCCCCGCACCCCATCGGCACCCTAGAGCTCGACGGGGTCTTCATCCCCGACGCCCATCGCCTCGGCGCGCCGGGCCAAGGCTTGAAGATCGCCTTGTCGAACCTCGACCAGTTCCGCGCCACCGTCGGTGCCGCCGCCTTGGGCATGGCCGACCGCGCCCTCGAGGTGACCTTGGCCCACCTGAGCTCGCGCGTGCAGTTCGGCAAGCCCTTGGCCAAGCAACAAGGCCTGCGCTTCGCCTTGGCCGAGCTGGCCACCGAGCACACGGCGGCCCAGCTCTTGGTCTACCGGGCCGCGGCGGCCCGCGACCGCGGCGACGCGACGCCCGACCAGCCCGCGATGGGCAAGCTGCACGCGACCGAGACCGCCCAACGCGTGATCGATCGCGCGGTGCAGAGCCTGGGCGGACTCGGCGTGACCAAGGGCCAAGTCCCCGAGCGCCTCTACCGCGAAGTGCGGGCGCTGCGGATCTACGAGGGGACCTCGGAGATCCAAAAGCTGGTCATCGCGCGGGCGCTCTTCGGCGCACGGCGCTGACGCGAGGCCGACGATCAGCGCAGCACTTGGCTGTGCTTGCCGAGGACTTCTTCGATGAAGGCGCGGGCCTCCTCGCTGACCTCGGTGAACTCTACGCCGATGCCGGGGATGTCGGTCGCGCTGTCCTTGACCGAGACCGAGTGCTTCACCACGCCTTCGACCACGGTCTTGCGCGTGCGAAACGACAGGCGCAAGCGCACCGGGGTTCCGGCCGCGCGGGCCTCCGGCGTACGAATGAACACGCCGGTGGGCGAGAGGTCCAAGCTCTTGTTCGAGACGATGTCCTCGCTGCCGTCGAACTTCATCTCGACGCGCAAAGAGATCGGCACGCGCGGCTGCATCCGACGCGAGGGCGACTCACGGACCTCGTCCGGGATCGCGGCGTCTTCCTCGATCATCTTGTTGACCAAGTCGTGCCACTTTTTGCGATGCTTCGACATCGTCGCACCAGCGTACGGGGCGCCCGCGCGGCCGTAAAGGATCCACGCGCCCCGAACCGCCATCTCGGCACGGCCAAGGCGGCATCTCGGCGCCGCGGCCACCCGAAAAGCTGTGGGCCCTGCCAAAACTGCCATTGGCGCAATGGACGCCCTTGACCCCACCGCGGCCCCGGTGTCTCTTGCGCCGTGCGCTGGCGGATCGTCTGCTTCGACCTCGACGGCACCTTGTGCGACACCCGCGAGGGCATATTGGCCTCGCTGCGCCACACGGTGGACGCCCTGGGCCTGCCCGACCCCGGCGGCGACTACGAGCGCTTCATCGGACCGCCCCTGCAGCAGATCTACAGCGAAGGCTTCGGCCTCGAAGGCGAGGCCGTCCAAGCCGCCGTCGAGGGCTACCGCGCCTTCTACGTCGCCGGGGCGATGTATCTCGCGCCACCTTTCCCCGGCATCCCGGAGCTGCTCGCCGAGCTGCGCGCCGCCGGGGCGACCTTGTGCGTGTGTACCGCAAAGCCCTGGGTCTACGCCGAGCAGATCCTGGAGCACTTCGGTCTGCGCGAGTACTTCGCCGTCGTCTCCGGCCCGGAGCTGGACGGCAGCCGCCACACCAAGCCCGAGATCATCGCGCACGCCCTGAACCAGATCGGCGCCAAAGCCGGGCCCGAGGTGGTGATGATCGGTGACCGCCACTACGACATCGACGGCGCGCGGGCCCTGGGAATCGACGGGATCGGCGTGCGCTGGGGCTTCGCTCGCGCCGGCGAGCTCGAGGCCAGTCGGCCGAGCGCGATCGTCGACGAGGTGTCCGAGCTCGGCGCTTGCTTGTTGGCGCCGCCGGCCTAGGGCTACGAGGCTGACCTCAGCCTTCGGCTCGCGGGGGCGACAACAGGACCTCGAGCAGCGCTTCTACGCCCTGGTCGATGGGCATCGTCGCCGCCCGAACGAGCGCCGCGATCCGCTCGACCTCGCTTCGAAGTCCGACCTGCGCACGCAGCGAGTCGATCACCCGCGCCTCGAATGCCCGCCACATCGCGGCTTCGCGCTGCTCGGCGCGTTGGGCTTCCCATGCACCCGCCGCGCTCAAGGCCTCGCGATGGGCTAGCACGGTCGACCACACCTCGTCGATCCCTTCGCCGGTGAGCGCGCTGCAGAGCATCGCCCTCGCCTGCCAGTGCGGCGTCTTGGGCTGCATCAGGCGAAGCGTGCGCCCGTACTCGGACCTTGCGATCTCGGCCGCCGGTCGGTCGGCGTCGGCCTTGTTGACGACGATGAGGTCCGCCACTTCGAGAATGCCGCGCTTGATGCCCTGCAGCTCGTCGCCCGCCCCCGGCAACATGAGCGCCAAGAAGAAGTCGACCATCTCTGCCACCGTGATCTCCGACTGTCCGACCCCCACCGTCTCCACGAAGAGCAGCTCATAGCCCGCGGCTTCGCAAAGGAGCATCGCCTCACGCGTGTGGCGTGCGACGCCGCCGAGCGAGCCCCCCGTCGGCGATGGACGCACGAAGGCGAGCGGGTCCCGGGAGAGCTCTTGCATGCGCGTCTTGTCCCCCAAGATCGATCCCCGGCTGCGCGTCGAGCTCGGGTCGACCGAGAGCACGGCCACGCGGTGGCCCTCAGCCGTGAGCTTTTTTCCCAGCGCTTCGATGAAGGTGCTCTTCCCGACACCGGGGACACCCGTGATGCCGATCCGGTGCGCACGCCCGCCGTCGGGCGCCAAGGCCTCGAGCAGCGCGCGCGCCATGGCACGGTCCGAGGAGAGCTCGCTCTCGACCAAGGTGATGGCCTGCCCCAAGACCGCACGATCGCCCGCGCGGACGCCCTCGACGTAGGCGTTCAGCGCGAGCCGGGCTTTCATGGCAGGTCGATCTCCAAGGCGGCGGCCAAGGTGTCGAGGATCTGGCCCGCGGCCTCGGTCAAGACCGTGCCGGGGCCGAAGATCGCGGCCACGCCCATGGCCTCGAGCGCCGCGTAGTCGCCCGGCGGGATGACCCCACCCACGGTGATCAGGATGTCGCCGCGCCCCTTGGCCTCGAGCGCCGCCTTCAAGGCGGGCACCAAGGTGAGGTGCCCGGCCGCGAGCGAGCTGACGCCGATCAGGTGCACGTCGTTCTCGACCGCTTGGGTCGCCGTCTCCTCGGGGGTCTGGAAGAGGGGCCCCACGTCGACGTCGAAGCCCATGTCCGCGAAGCCGGTGGCGATGACCTTGGCGCCGCGATCGTGGCCATCTTGACCCATCTTGGCGATGAGCAGGCGCGGCCGTCGGCCCTCGGCCGCCGCGAAGGCGTCGGTCTTGGCGATGATGGCCGCGAGTGCCTCCGAGCCGCTCACCTCCGAAGCATACACGCCGCCGATCGTACGTTGCACGGCTTGGTAGCGCCCCCAGACCTTCTCGAGGGCGTCGCTGATCTCACCGACGGTCGCGCCGACGCGGGCCGCATCGACGGCCACCTCGAGCAGGTTGCCGCGCGCGCCATCCTCGGCCACGGCCGTGATCGCGGCGAGCCTGCGCTGCACCGCTTCGCCGTCTCGCTCGGCCCGCAGTTTTTGAAGGCGCGCGATCTGGGCCTCGCGCACCGCTCGGTTGTCGACCTTGAGCAGCTCGAGCTCCGGCTCTTCGGCCAGCACGTTGCGGTTGACGCCCACGACCGTCTGGCGGCCACTGTCGATGCGGGCTTGCGTGCGGGCGGCCGCCTCCTCGATGCGCATCTTCGGCAGCCCCGCCTCGATGGCCTTGGCCATGCCCCCCATCTTCTCGACCTCCTCGATGTGGGCCCAGGCTCGCTGCGCGAGTTCATGGGTGAGACGCTCGACGTACCAGCTGCCCCCCCAGGGGTCCACGCTCTCACACAGGCCCGTCTCGTGCTGCAAGTAGAGTTGGGTGTTGCGGGCGATCCGGGCCGAGCGATCGGTGGGCAGCGCGAGCGCCTCGTCGTAGGCGTTGGTGTGCAGAGACTGGGTGTGCCCATGGGTCGCGGCCAGGGCCTCGATGCAGGTGCGCACGATGTTGTTGTAGGGGTCTTGGGCGCTCAGCGACCAGCCCGAGGTCTGGCAGTGGGTGCGCAAGGCCATCGACTTCGACTTTTGGCCGCCTTGGCTGCGCACGATGTCCGCCCACATCAGACGGCCCGCGCGCATCTTGGCGACCTCCATGAAGTAGTTCATGCCGATCGCCCAAAAAAAGCTGAGGCGCGGCGCGAAGTCGTCGACGGCGAGACCCGCGGCCTTGCCGGTGCGGATGTACTCGAGACCGTCGGCCAAGGTGTAGGCCAGCTCGATGTCCGCCGTCGCTCCGGCTTCTTGCATGTGGTAGCCGGAGATCGAGATCGAGTTGAAGCGCGGCATCTCCTTCGCCGTGTAGGCGAAGATGTCCCCGATGATCCGCATCGAGGGTGCGGGCGGGTAGATGTAGGTGTTGCGCACCATGAACTCTTTGAGGATGTCGTTTTGGATCGTCCCCGCGAGTTGCTCGCGCGCGACGCCCTGCTCCTCGGCGGCCACGATGTACAGGGCCATGATCGGCAAGACGGCGCCGTTCATGGTCATCGACACACTCATGCGATCGAGGGGGATGCGGTCGAAGAGCACCCGCATGTCCATGATCGAGTCGATGGCCACCCCGGCCATGCCGACGTCGCCGGGCACTCGCGGGTGATCGGAGTCGTAGCCCCGGTGCGTCGCCAAGTCGAAGGCGATCGACAAGCCGCGCTGTCCTGCCTCGAGGTTGCGGCGGTAAAAGGCGTTGCTCTCCTCGGCCGTCGAAAAGCCCGCGTACTGACGCACCGTCCACGGCCGGGCCGCGTACATGGTCGAGTAGGGACCCCGCAAAAAGGGCGGCAGCCCCGGCATGGTGCCCAAGTGATCCAGACCCTCGAGGGCTTCGGGCCCGTAGGCGGGCCGGCGCGAGATGCCCTCGGGGGTTGGGCTTCCCTCGCCGGTCGGCGCCGTGGTGGCGCCCGGCCGGGTCGGCGCCGGTCGCTGCGAGAAATCGGGGACGCGGCTCATCGCTCACCTCCGAGGGCGTCGAGAAGGGCGCTCGCCGTCGCCACCAGATCCGCTTTCATGTGCACGCGCGCGGCCAGGACCGGGCCCAACTCGGCGAGCTCCGTGTCGGGGCGGGCGACGGCGCTCCACCACCCGCGAGCGGCCGCGGCCGCGAGGCGCGGCGCGGCCTCGAGGTAGGCCTCGTCGCTGCCCGCGACCAGCACCCCGTGAATCTCACCGGCTTCGAGGCGAGACACGAGCGCATCGAGTTGCTCGAGAGAGCTCGCCTCCTCGAGCTCGATCCCGCCGGTGGCCAAGAAGTCACGACCGAAGTCCGCGCGGGCTTTGTAGTCGCGCAAAGCCCCGAGCCCCAAAAGCCCCAGGCGCGGCCGGACGACCCCCGCCCGCGCGCGCAGCGCTTCGAAGGCCGCCGCGCTGCGCCGCGCTCGCATGCGCGCGTACTCGCGGGCCCGCGGAACTTCGCTGACTTCGAAGCCGCGCTCCGGAAAGCGCGTCGTCCCCACTCGGGCCTGGCGCCCTTGGGCCAGCGCCTTGGACTGCGCCTCGAAGGCCGCGTGCGCGCGGGTCTCGACCTCGCCGGCCACCAGGCTCGAGAGCCAACCACCGGCCGATTCGTCTTTCGCGAACTGCGCCCAAGCGGCCTGCAAGAGCTGCTCGCTGCGCGCCTCGACTTGGTGACTGCCGCCGGCCGGATCCGCCACCGCGGCCGCGTGGCTCTCCTCGCCCGTGACCACCGCCGTGTTCACGGCCATCCGCCAAGCCGTCTCGCCCTGCCCGGGATCGGCCACAAAGGCATCGACGCCGAGGTAGTCGGCCCCGGCCATCTGGGCGGCCAAGACCTGCGTGCTCGCGCGCAAGACGTTGAGCCAGGGGTCCAAGCCGCTGAGCTCGCGGCGACTGGTGTCGACACGGATCTGCATGCAGGCCTCGGCTTCGGCCACGCCCGAGGCGTGCAGGATTTCGGCCCACCCGGCCCGGGCCGCGCGCAGTGTGGCGATGGCGTCGAAAAAGTGCAGCCCGGCCGCAAAGGCGAACACGCAGCGTGCGGCCACGGCCTCGAGCGCCAAGTCGGCCGCCTCGGCCGCACGCAAGACCGCCACCCCCGCGCCAAAGGCCGCCCGCAAGACCTCGACGGGGCCCCCACCCGCCTCGTGCACCGGGCGAAGGTCGATGAGCAAAGCAGGACGATCCGCGCCCGCCAAGGCGCGAGCGAGCGCTCCAGTGTCGAGCGCGTCGCTGCGAGCGGCGTAGATCGGGGCGAGCAAGTCGGCCAAGGACCCGGCCCCGGCGTCGGCCGCGTCTGCATCCGCGATCCATAAAGTTGATGCGTCCCCCTCGCTCGGTGGCGCTTCGCCACCTTCGATCCAAAGGACCTGCGCCCCGAGCTCGAGGGCGACGCGCATGCGTTCGCTTCGCTGCGCTCCCGCCTCGATGCGCGGCGCGATCCGAGCGCGCGCTTTGGCCGGCCCGCGCAAGTAGGGGTAGACGCCGGGCACCGGCGCGGCGCCGGGCGCATCTTCGAGGGTGTAGAGCACCTGACGCGCGAGGCCCTCGGCGTCGGGCCGCTCGAGGCTGGCAAAGGGCCGCCCCCGAAGATCTGCTTCGACTTTGGCCCGCCAGTTCGCACGGGGGACGGCGCCAAATGGATTGAGCGGGCGCGTGGACGCGGCGGACTTGGGATCCGTCATCGGCGTGAACCTAGCACCACGCACCCGACGATGGATCCGCGCCCACGCGGACGCCTGCGCAGGCGATTGCGCGCCCGCGCCGGACCCACGGCCTCAGGCCAGGCCTCAGCTTTGGGAACGCCGACGTCGGCGCAGCCAGCCGAGCAGGCCGAGGCCCAAAAGCGCGCCAGGGCCGGCGGGGCGCTCCTGCGTACGGCAGTCGCAGCCATCGCCCGAGCCGACTTCGTCACCGACGAAGCCCGAGCTGGTGCTCGAGGTCTCGCCCTCGCCACCGCTGCCGTCCTCGCCGCTTCCGTCCTCACCGCTTCCGACTTCGCCTTCTGCGCTGCCGTCGCCGTCTCCGTCTCCGTCGCCATCGCCGTCGCCGTCTCCGTCGCCATCCCCGTCGCCGTCGCCGTCCCCGTCGCCATCCCCATCCCCGTCGCCGTCTCCGTCTCCGTCTCCGTCGCCATCCCCATCCCCGTCGCCGTCCCCATCTCCGTCGCCCATCGTGCACACGCTCGGCTCACCGACGCAGGTCCAGCCACTCTCGACCGCGCAGCTCGAATCACAGCCGTCGCCGTCCTCGATGTCGCCGTCGTCACAGCCCTCGCCGCTTTGGATCGTGCCGTCGCCGCAGGTCCCGAGGTCGATCGTCGCCTGGTCACTCACCGCCGGGGCCGGACCGCCCGCGTCTTGGTCGGCACTGTTGGTGTTGTCGATGCTGCCAAAGCCCGCCGTCTGGATCTGGTAGGTGACGACCGCCCCTTCGCCGAAGGGAATGACGCCGTTCGGCTCGCCGGGCGCCGCCACGAAGCCACCGCCGTCGAAAAATGAGGCCCCGCCCACGTCGGCCACACCGGCTCCATTGAGGGTTGTCGAGCCGGCGATGTAGCTCGTGCCGTTGGGGATGGCCGAGCTGAAGATCGCATCGGCCGTGTCGGCCGTGCCCGTGTTGTCGATATTGGCCGTGTACTCGACCACACCGCCACCGAGATCCGCGGCTTGCAGATCGAGCTCGAGTCGCTGCGCGTTCAAGATCGCGGGCGAGAGACCAAAGTTTCCGCCGATGGCCGGGTCGCCCACGCAGGTCACGAAGTCATAGGACCACTGCGGCTGTACCAAGAACTCGGCCTCGGCCGGCGAGCTCGGCAGCGCGTCGATGCGGACGTCGAACTGCACCTGCTTGCTCGCGCCCGGGGTCAAGCTCCCCAGGTCGACGCCGCTGGTCATGTCGGCGGTGTTCACCGCGTTTTGGCTCACGTCGCCGCTCACGCCGTCGATGCGAAAGCCCTCGAGGCTCAGCCCCGCGGCGAGCGGCGCACGAAAGGAGAGGTTTTGCGCCGTCGCGGTCCCCGTGTTGTCGACGTCCAAGGTGAAGGTGACCAAGTCCCCCTCGTAGACGATGTTGTGGTCGGCACTGAACACTCCGGCGGCCGCAAAGTTCGGCGCATTCACGTCGATCTGAAAGGCGCCCATCGTGGGCATGAAGGAGTCGCCCGTGGTCGTCACCCGGATCACGGCTTCGGTCTGCCCCACGTTGAGCGAGCCATCCCCGGAGCCGACGTCGACGGAGGTGATGTCCCAGCCCTGCCGGGCACCCACGACATTGGTGCCGGCCGGATCGTGATTCAGCGCGCCAAAGCTGCCCCGCGTGTCGAGCTGACCATCGCTGTCGTTGATCTGCGAGGCGAAGAAATTGGTCAGCGGGTTGTTGTCGCCGCTGAGCGGGGCAAAGGACGACGAGCTGCTCTCGGCGATCGACGCGGTGTCCCCCGTGAAGTTCGCGTCGCCTTCGATGGCGCTGAGGTAGACGCGCCCATTGACTGTGCCCGAGGGCGGCGCACAAAAGCCGGCGAAGCTGTAGTCCTCGGTGTCGTCCTCGTCGACGAAGCTCCCGCCCACGAAGACGGACATGTTGCGTTCGGGCTGGGAGTCGTCGCGGAAGACGACGACGAGGGTCCAACCGCCCGCGTTGAGCGAGTTGGTCTCGTAGTCTTGGGTGGCCGGGATGCCCCCGACGGAGTAGTTCCCGCCGCGATGGGTACGCACGAAGTCGGTCACGTCGGCCGAGCGCATGTAGTAGTGCGCGTCGAAGGTGTCCTCCCCGGCCAGCTGATCGACCAGCACGCTCGTGTCCGGATCCGGCGACACGGAGATCGAGCTGGCGCCGAAACTCAAGGTCACGGCGTCATCCAAGTTCGCGGAGACGTCCTCGCTGTTGTAGTCCCAGCTTCCGCCCCAGATGAGCTCGGCGTAGAGCACGTCCGAAGTCACGTCGACGGGGAAGATGTCGAGCACCGCCGTCGAACCGTTTTGCGTCCAATCGCTCGTCGTGCCGAGGGCCCACGGCGCTCCCGACGAGGTCGGAAACACGTCTTGGCTCGTCGGGTCCAAGCTGATGAAGGTCCCGATCGAGTCGCGCGTACCCGGGCTGTTGATGTCGGTGGCCTTCGCCAGCCCGACGGTGTTGCCGGTGATCAAGATCCGTCCGCGCGCCGTAGCCGAAAAGCGAAGCTCGCTCGCGCGCGCCGCCGGCAGGGCGAGCAAAGAGGCGAGGGCCGAAAAGGCGGAGATCCGAAGAAGACGACGAAGCGGTGCGCGAGACATGGTCCAAC
The DNA here is from genome assembly GCA_030431075.1 of Polyangia bacterium. Classification (GTDB taxonomy): domain Bacteria; phylum Myxococcota_A; class Polyangia; order Nannocystales; family Nannocystaceae; genus JAUIJR01. The sequence continues at coordinate 13,932 of JAUIJR010000063.1, forward strand.
CCAAAGGCCGAGGGTCCAAAGCGCTCGGCCGAAAGGCATGGGACCGAAATCCGACGCGCCTGGCAAGCGGCCCGCGAGTCGCGGTGGGTGCGCCCGAACACGCCGTGGGGACCTTGGAATTGGCAGCCGCCTCGAACACAGCTAAGAGTCCGTCACGGTGGCCTCACAAAGCGAACATGCGAATCGAGCGCACTCGAGCAAGATGCGCGGCGGCGTCGAAGTCGCGCTCGCCTACCTCCTCGCCTGCGCCGCCTTCGTCGCCATCGTCACCTTCTGGATACAGGTTCATCCCCTGCTCTCGATGCTGGTCGGGCATGTCGCCGCGACCTTGGTGATCTTCGCGTTCAGCGTGGCGCGCAACAACTCGAGCTTCTTCGACGCCTACTGGTCGGTGCTCCCCCTACCGACCGTGTTGTGGCTGGCCTGGCTGGGCCACCAAAGCGGCCATATGGATCCGCTGCGCGCCGCCATGGTCATCGCCTTGGTCTTCGCCTGGGGCGCGCGCCTCACCTACAACTGGTGGCGCGGCTGGACCGGCCTCGACCACGAAGACTGGCGCTACGTCGACCTTCGCAACAAGACCGGTCCTTTGTACTGGGTGGTCAGCTTGCTCGGCTTGCACCTCTTCCCCGCCTTGTTGGTCTACGGCGGTTGCGTCGCCTTGTGGCCGGCCCTCGTCACCGGCGAAGCCCCGGCCAACATGCTCGACGGCCTCGCCGCCTTCATCACCGCCGGCGCGATCTGGATCGAGGCGACGGCCGACCGGCAACTGTGGCGCTGGCGACAAAGCAAGCCCGAGCCCTCCGCCTACATGCGCGAGGGCCTGTGGAGCTGGAGCCGGCACCCGAACTATTTCGGGGAGACGAGCTTTTGGTGGGGCCTGTTCGTCTTCGCCTTGGCCGCCCGAGCCAGCCACCAAGAGCCGGTCTGGTGGGCCATCGGCGGCGCGGTGGCGATGACCGCCTTGTTCTTGTTCATCTCGATCCCGATGATGGAGCGGCGCACCCTCAAAAAGCGCCCCGCCTACGCCGAGCACAAGCGGCGCACCTCGATGTTCGTGCCCCTGCCGCCGCGGCGATGAGCGTCTCGCCCGGCGCGCTCAGCCGATCGAGGGGCAGACGCCCTCGAGGGCTTGCTGGCTGTTGTTCGCCTCGTTGCATTCGGCGATGAGATCGTTCGCCCCGTCGACGTCGACGAAGTAGTCCGTCGGCATGGTCGGCGCGCTCGCCTGCAAGGTCACGAGCTCGCTTTGCCCCGGCAACAAGGCCATGGTCGTGGTCGCCGTGCCCAACAAGGTCCCGCTCGCATCTTGCCCCTCGAAAAAGCGCAGCTCGACCCCCGCGGCCACGCCGAGCGAGCCCAGGTTTCGCACGGTCGCCGACAAGCCGATCATGCCCATGTTGCAGGTGCCCAGGTCCAAGCTCAGGTCGACGGCCAAGTCGGGCGCGTTGAACACCCCCTCGCCTTGCACGTTTTGCCGATAGTTGTTCAGGCCGGGCGCCGTCCAGTTGTTCGTCTCGGTCGCGGGCACGCTGCCCGACGAGTCGATGTTGGTCACGTGGTAGGCGTGCTGGTTCCACACCCGTCGCGTCGGCACCCACTGGTCGTTCGTGTCGCCGTAGACGAACACCCCCTGGCGATGCGTGTAGCCAGTCTGGGTGCAGTTCGAAGTGGTGCCGTCGTTGGCCACGACCACGATCTCGGAGTTGCCGTCGGCGTCGACATCGACCACCAAGGGGTACTCGTGAATGGTCGCGCTCGAGTTTTCGATCTCGACGAGCACCGCGCCATCGAGGCCGGAGTACACGCGCATGTAGCACTCGTCGGCGTAGACGACCTCGGCCACCCCATCGCCTTGGAAGTCGAAGACCGAGGATCCCGTCGAGTTGCTCGACTGATCTTGCGTCGTCTGACTCCAGCGTACGAAGATCGCTCCGGCCGCAGGCGCGGGGTCCCCCATCGGCTGCACGATCTCCTCGCCCGTGCGGTTGAGGTCATACACCGAGTAGCTCGAGCCGCCGGCAACCCCGATCTCGGGGCGACCGTCACCGTCGAAGTCGGCCACCGTCGGCGGGCCTCCCAGGCCGCCGCCCGGGATCGCCAAGCCGGGCGTGCGCTGCGTGGGATCTCCGACGCACAAGGCGCTGGTCGGATCCCGGCCGCACCACAAGAGCCCGGTGTCCCCTTCGAGCACGTAGACCGTGCCCTGCGCGACGAGCACGACCTCGGGATCCCCGTCGAGATCCAAATCCGCGATGGCCGGGTAGCCGTCGGGCGCAGCGGCCGAGCTCCACTTCGGCGTCAGCGTCACCGCCGTGACCCCCCAGTCGAGCTCATAGGCAGAGTGGCCGGCCACGAGCTCGGGCTCCGGGTCCGCGTCGAGGTTGGCGATGGCCGTGATCCCGCCCGTGTAGGTCCCGTTGGTGCCCTCGGCCGCGCCGCCGTCCAAGGTGGCGACCAGCGTGCCGTCGTGATCGAGGACCGCCGCGCCAAAGACGATCTCGGCCATCGGATCCGCGTCGAGGTTGGCCAAAGAAGGCGCGCCGTTTTGCACGTCGAAGCCGACCGGCTGGCCCATCGCGTCGCGCGAGGACCACAGCAAGGTGCCGGTGCCGTCGACCGCATGGATCACGCTGCGCCCCGCAACCGTAGCCCCCGACCGACCCGCGTAGACCACGTCCCCCACACCGTCGCCGCTCACGTCCCCGATCGCGACCGTGCTGCGCCCGTGTGAGCCCCAGCGCTGCATGGCCGGGACATGATCGATACGCCACAGCTGCGTCCCCATCTGGCCGTCCAAGGCCGCGACGGCTCCGCCCGGCCAACTCAGGCCATCGAGCTGCGTCAGATTCACCACGACCTCGCTCAGGCCGTCGCCGGTGATGTCACCGACCACGGGCATCGAGATGATGTCTTCGTCCTCCCACTTCCACTCTTCGAGCAAGTCGAGGGTGTCGAACTCGGGCTCGACCTCACACGCGACGGGCGTCAGCTGCGGAACACACTTGGAGATCGTCGGCTCGCAAAAAAAGCCCGCCCCGCAGTCGTAGCTGTCGGTGCAGCTCGAGGTCGGGGTGGCGCAAGCGCCGGCCAGGCACACGTCGCCCGCGTCGCAGCAGATCTCCTGCGTCGCACCGCAGCGCGTCCCGCTGGCGCAGGGGTCCAAGCAAGCTCCGAGCACGCACTCTTGCCCCGACTCGCAGCACTCACCGCCACACAACAAGGTCTCGCAGTCGCCGTCACCATCGCCGTCGCCATCACCGTCGCCGTCGCCCGTGCTGCTTTGCGTGCCGGCCTCGGCGTCGCCGCTCTCTCCCGTCTCGCCGGAGCTGTCGCCCTCGCTGGTGAAGCCTTCGTCGCCCTCGGCCGAGCTCGTCGCATCGTCGCCACCCCCGCTCGTGCACGCGGCCACGAGCGAGAGAGAGAGCCAGGTCGAAGGGCGCGCGCGCAGGCGGTTCGATCGCATGGACCAAGTCTACCGCGCACCCTCTCGCGCCGCGGACGCAGATGCGTTGGCTTTGGTAGTCTCCCTCGATGTCTTCACCCGAGGACTCCGCCCACGCCCCCGCCTCGCGGCGCGCGCTTCAGCTCGGAACGGCCGCGCTCTTGTTCGCCATCGTGACGCGCGCCGTGATCCACTTCACTGACGCGGGCGAAGCGAGCGAGCCCGCGCCCGCGCCCGCGTCCGAAAGCGACGCCCCCGCCGCCGACGCACCCGCCGCCCACGACACCGCTGCGCCGAAAGCGGCCGAGCCCCAACGAGAGCCGCCCGCGTCCGAGCCCGAGCACGAGCACGAAGGCGACTTTCCCCTGACCGAGCGCTCGATGCTCGCCCTCACGTGGCAGCCGGCCTTTTGCGAGACCCACCGCAACAAAGCCGAGTGCCGCAACGAAGGCCCCGAGGACATCCAAGCCCGCCAGTTCAGCTTGCACGGCCTATGGCCCGACGGCTGCGCCTACCGTGAAGTCCCCGAAGACCTCAAAGAGCA
>JAUIJR010000566.1 GCA_030431075.1 Polyangia bacterium
CCCCGTTTCGCCGAGGCCTCGGCCCTGCGCCTGGTCGGCCTGCTCAACCGGGCCGAGCTGATCGAGATGCGCAACGACACCCTGCTGCCGCCGCGAGTGCTGCACGCGATCCGCCGGCGCTTGCGGCCGCCGGTGTCCTAGCCGGGGCCCGCGGGCCTAGAGATCGGCCTTGGCCTGGTCTTTGCCGGTGGGCGTGACGTCGATCTCGCTGCCGCCGGAGGGGGTGCCCTCTTCGTCCTCGTTCTCGTCCTTGAGGGCCTTCATCTCCTTTTTGAAGCCGCGGAGCATGCGACCCACGCTGGATCCCAGCTGGGGCAGCTTCGAAGGCCCAAAGATCAACAAGGCGATGACCAAGATGATCAGGATCTCGGCGGTGCCGAGCGGGAAGCCCAGGAGCATGGGCGAAAGGTAGTCGTCTTTCGGCGCCTTTGCTAGCGTAGTCGCGTGCCAACGGGTCAAAGTCGGCGTCAGCGCCGTTGGGCGGCCCTTGAACGCCTGAACGGGCGTATTGTGCCTGGACTGCTCGCCGCGGCTTTGACTTTGCCCGCGGCGGATGCGGGCGCCGCGCCCGGGCCGAGCGACGAGCGCGTGGGTCCCCTGCAGATCGACGCGCGTGCCCGTGAGCGCGTGCGCGGCGATCGTCCGCCCGGCGCCTCGATCCACCTCGCCTACGCCTACGCGGACCGCCGCAGCGACGCCCAGCTCTACGCGCGCATGGAGGCCTTCGACGAGGCCGTGCTCGGTGAGGCTTCGGTCTTGCCGACCACGATCGTCGACCGCCCGCCCGAGCTGTGGATGGAGCGCCTGCGCCTCCCCGACTTCGACATCCGGTGGAACGGCGCCTTGGTCGAGTACCTGCGCTGGTACCGAGACGACGCCGACGGCCAGGCCCTCTTGCACGCCTGGCTCGATCGCCTCGGCCGCTACGAGGGCGAGATGCGCCCGATCCTCGAAAAGGCGGGCGTGCCCGGTGACATGGTCTTTGTGGCGCTGATCGAAAGCGGCTTCGACCCGCGCGCCCAGTCCTCCGTGGGCGCCGGCGGCATGTGGCAGTTCATGGAGCCCACCGCGCGGGTATACGGCCTCGGCGGCGACTACTGGCGCGACGAGCGTTTCGACCATGTGCGCTCGGCTTGGGCGGCCGGCGCCTACCTGGCCGATCTGCACACCCGCTTTGGCACCTGGGAGCTCGCCTTGGCCGCCTACAACGCCGGCTACGGCTTGGTGGTCAAGACCATCCGGGCCAACAACACCAACAACTTTTGGAGTCTGTGCGAGATCGAAAACGGTCTGCCGCGCCAGACCATGAACTACGTGCCCAAGATCTTGGCCACGGCCATCGCCGCCAAGAACCCCGAGGTCTTTGGCTACACGCGCAAGCCCTGGGCGGCGGTCAAGCTGGTCGAGGTCGAGGTGCCCGGCGGCACGCGCCTCGAGGACCTCGCCAAGGCCATCGACGTCGAAGAAGATCTTCTGCGCGAGTTCAACGGACAGTGGATCCGGGGTCGCACGCGCCCTGACCAAGAGCGCACCCAAGTCCGGATCCCCAAAGACGCCCTCCCCCGCTTCGAGACCGCGCCGGCCAAGCTGCGCAGCGACGCCCAAGCCCTCCAAAGCTACGTGGTGCACCTCGGCGAGCACCTCGACGAGATCGCAGCGCGCCACGGGATCTCGGGCAGCGAACTACGCCGCCTCAACGGGGTGCACGACTCGGCCGAGCTCACCCCCGGCGTGATCTTGGCCTTGCCGCCGGCCCTCGAGGGCGAGGCCGCGCCGCCGCCCGAAAAACCGATCGTGGCCACGCCCCCGCTGAGCGCCGAGGCCGGGCGCGAGCTGGTCTTCTTTCGCGTGACACGGGCGTCGACGCCCCGCCGGATCGCCAAGGCCTTTGGCGTCTCGTGGGAGCAGATCGTCGCATGGAACGATCTCGACCCCAAAGCGCGCCTGGTCGACGGGCAGATGCTGCAGCTCTTCGTCGCCAGCGAGTTCGACGCCGCCGCTCACCAGCTTCGGATCTACCGCCGCGACGAAGTGGAGCTGGTCGCCCGGGGCTCCCGCGATCATCTCGACGCCCTCTTGGCCGAGCGCGAGCTCGAGCGGCGCGGCCACAAGGTCAAAGAGGGCGAGAGTCTCGCCCGCATCGCCAAGCGCTACGACTTGAGCACGGGCTCTTTGGCCCGCATCAACGGCGTGCCCCGCAATCACAGCCCGGCCGAAGGCGAGGTGCTGGTGATCTACGTGCCCAAGGGCCACACCAAAGGCACGGTCAAAGCCCCCGACCCGAGCCCGACGACGATCGGCTTCGAAACCATCGTGCTCGCCGGGGCCGACGACGAGGGCCCCAGCGACGCCGAGCACACCAAGCTGCCGGGGCGGGAGCGCGAGTTCGAACCCGAAGGCGAGCGCGTCCCCGAAGACGGGGGCAGCGAGAGCGAGGCCGCGCCGCCTCGACGCGCCCCCTCGACGGCCGGCACCTCGCGCGTGCCCGGACAACGCGGCGAGTGAGTCCACCGGCGCTCGCGCACTCGGCATACACTGGCCCCGTGACCGCCGCGCTGCCCACGATGGTCGAGCTCGACGACGCGCTGGCCTCGGTGCTCGACGCGGCGCGCAGCCGCGGGCGACTGGCCACGCGGCGGTGCTCGGCCGAGACCATCGCCGCGCAGCTGGGGCCGATCTTCGCGGCGTCCGAGCTCGGCGCGCGCTGGAGCTTGCCCAACGCCGAGCTCTCGATCATGGACGGCTTCGCGGTGCGGGCCGCCGACCTCGTCGACCGGAGTACAGCCAGCTTGCGCTGCGAAGCGGACGAGAGCGCGGCCGGTCACCGCGCGAGCGCATCCCTCGAGCCGGGCCACGCCATGCGGATCTCCACCGGCGCCGTCCTGCCCGCGGGCGCCGACATGGTCGTGCCGATCGAGGACACCCGCCCCCTCGAAGGCGATGCCGGAGGCATCGAGGTCGCCGAAGACGCCTGCCGCCGCGCCCGCCCGGGTCGATTCGTGCGTGCCCGCGGCAGCGAGATCGAGGCGGGCCAGATCCTGGTGCGCGAAGGCGACGCGATCGGGCCGGGTCGACTCTCGGCCCTGGTCGCCACCGGGTACCCGCAGCTCGAGGTCTTCGCCGCCCCCAAGGTCGCCATCGTCTCCACCGGTGACGAGCTGGTCGACCCCGCGAGCTACGCCGAGAGCGAAGATCGCCAGCCCGCGCCAGGCGAAGTCCTGCGCACCAACGCCAC
>JAUIJR010000567.1 GCA_030431075.1 Polyangia bacterium
TCGACCTTGTCGCCGATCTACCCGGACCTGCGCGGCGGCGGCATGCCCTTTTGGGCCGCCGATCGGATCAGCGACGACGAGATCCGCGACCTGATCGCCTACCTCCAAGACGCCTACGATCCCGGCGCGACGGACACCGGCACCACCGACAGCGGCGAGACGACCGACACGGGGACCACCGATACGGGGACCACGGACACCGGCAGCAACTGCGGCGCCGATCATCCGATGGTCGGCCACATCGCCAACCTCGAGACCTACTTCCATCAGGTCTCGGGCACGGCCGAGATCATCGACGACTGCACCATCGAGATCCGCGACTTCACCTACGACGGCACGGGTATCGATGTTCGGATCTACGGCGGACTCGGCGGCAACTACGTCGACGGCTTCCCGATGACGGAGGACCTCTTGTTGCCGGGCGGCTACGACAACGACACGATCTACGCGACCTTGCCCGACGACAAGACCCTCGACGACCTCGACGGCATCAGCGTGTGGTGCATCGACGTCGCCGTGGACTTCGGCTCGGGCATGTTCGGCCCGCCCTGATCGGGCTCAGCCCAGGGACCTGATCGGGCTCAGCCCAGGGGGTCGTCGCTGCCGGGGCCCTGGATCTTTTTGTGGCGCTTTTTGTCGACCTGCCCGTGGGGGTCGACGAGCACCTCGAGGGTGATCTCACCCTTGCTGAGCTTCAGCGACTTGCCGGCGGCGATGTGGCCCTTGCCGTCGAGGACCAAGGTCCCCTCTTTTTTGTAGACGACGTCCAGGTCGTAGCCGGCGCTCTCGCTGCCCGCGATCCCGACTGCGACCTCGTGCACCTTGCCGCCGATCTCGAAGTTGAACAGCGACTCCTCACCGCAGTAGGCAAAAAAGCCCGGGTGCGCGTAGGTCTGGTCGCCGATCTTCAAGTTCACCTTGGCGTAGGCCTGCTGCACCGGCTCGGCGGGCGCGGCCGCCACGGTGCGCGCCGCCAGGCCCGGCAAGGCCAGGGCGAGCATCGAAGTTCCAAACACCCAAGGGAGCCACCGACCAGCGCGCATGCCTGGAGACTAGGATCTGCGCCGAGCGCTCGCAAACTCGGCAGCCGTTCAGCTGCCTGGAGTTCGCGTGGATCCCCTCGTCGAGGCGAGCTCAGCCGCGCTTTGATACAGTTCGGCGATGGGCGAGAGCCTACGCACTCGAAGCGTACGCACCTTGGCGTGGCTCGGAGACGCGCATTTCGAAGTGCTGGTGCGCACGCGGATCTGTAGCTTGGGCGACTGGCCGGTGGACCGTCTCGACCGTGTCCGCGCCCGTTGCTCACGCGCCGAAGCCCAAGCGCGAATGCTCGCGCAGCTCGAAGCGGAGCTCGATGAAGACGAGAGCGCCGTCGTCGGACGCGCTCGCAATCAAAAACTGCGTGCCGGCGGCCGGGCCCAACGCGACGTGAAGTCCTACCGCGCGGCCACGGCCCTCGAAGCGCTCGTCGCTTGGTGGCAACAAAGCGCCGAGGGCCGCGAGCGCTGCGAGGCCCTGCTGGGACCGATCCTCGACGCGGCCATCGAGGCCGCTTTTTCCGCGAGCGCGCGCCCCAAGCGAGGCTGATCGGGGCCCCGAGACGGCCCCCGGCGGCGCGAAAGCAGCGCCGCCGCCCGGGAACTGGGTCGGATGGCCCCGCCCTCCGGTGTATGGTGACTGCTCCCGAGGCGCGTTGCGGAGAGCTCCGCTTGCCAGCGCCCCGCTTCGTGCTTCGGTCTGCAGGCCATGCCCAACGAGCGGATCGCCGCCCTCTCCTTTCAACACCAACGCCATCTCGCTCGCATGACCCAAGCCAGACCCACCAAAGAGCAGGCCGAAGCGGCCGTCCGCGTCTTGTTGCAGTACGCCGGAGACGACCCGACACGCGAGGGCTTACTCGGCACCCCCGACCGGGTGGTCCGCTCCTACGACGAGTTCTTCGCCGGCTACCGCGAGGATCCCGTCGAGATCCTCTCGCGCACCTTCTCCGAGGTCGAGGGCTACGACGAGATTGTCTTGCTCAAGGACATCGAGTTCGAGAGCCACTGCGAGCACCACATGGTGCCCATCATCGGCGTGGCCCATGTCGCCTACCTCCCCGAACGACGCGTCGTCGGCATTTCCAAGCTCGCGCGCATCGTCGAGGTCTATGCGAAGCGCCTACAGATCCAAGAGAAGATGACCGCCCAGATCGCCAACACGATCTCCGACGTCTTGCAGCCGCGCGGCGTGGCCGTGGTCATCGAAGCCGAACATCAGTGCATGACCACCCGCGGCGTGCACAAAAAGGGCGTCTCGATGACCACGAGCACCATGCTCGGTGTCTTTCGCGACGACTCGAAGACCCGCGAAGAGTTCTTGCAGCTGATCCGCTAGCGGCCCTTCGCTTGCGTCAGCCCTCTCGCCTGCATCATGGCCTCGAAGGCCATGCGGCGATGCTCGAAGACACCCTCGCGCCAAAAGGGCGGGGCATCGGGTCGAAAGATTCGTACGAAGCCGGGCCCCTCACCGCGCTCGGGCCACGCCAACCAGCCCGAGACGTGACCGCTGCCCACCCAGCTGCGTCCGCCGGGCTCGGCCCAAGCGACCGCGCACATGAAGTGCGCGCGGGCCCGGCTCCCCGGATCCTCGATCAGCCCGAGTTGCCGCGCCAAGGCCAGTCGCGCCGGCTCCCAGCCGCCGTGCGCCTCGGCGAAGCGAGCGCTGTGCAAGCCCGGCGCCCCCTCGAGCGCATCGACGCAAAGGCCGGTGTCGTCGGCGATCGCCTCGATGCCACTTTTGCGCGCGGCCAGTCGCGCCTTGTCGAGCGCGATGACTTCGAAGCTCTCGCCATCCTCGTCGGGCGCCTCGAGCCCAAAGTCCTCGGGCCCCCGCAGTTCGCGTCCCCAAGGCGCGAGCAGGCGCTCGAGCTCTGCGCGCTTCCCCGCGTTGTGGGTCGCGATCAGCAAGCGGGCACGAGAGCTTCGAGTCCGCGTCACGCCTTGGCTCCGCTCAAAGGCCGGCCTCGAGGACCGCACGGGTTTGCGCGGCGACCTCCGGGCCGGTGATGGGCATGCCGTGACCGGGCACCACGATGGCCGGCGGGTGGGCCTCGAACTGCTCACGTAGCCAGGCGGCGAAACCCGCCTTGGGCCGCAGGAACTTGAGCACGAGCCGATTGACGCGAAAGCCCGGCGCCGATCGAGTGAGCTTGAACAGCCAGCGCAAGACAAAGGCCGAAGGCAGCTCGGCCAG
>JAUIJR010000568.1 GCA_030431075.1 Polyangia bacterium
CTCGAGCGGACGCCCTTGCTGCGCTTGGCCAGCTCCTGCCTCGAAGCCCAGATCGAAGACGCACACGGTCGCGCCCATGCCCACGCGCGCCGCCCCGACTTTCGCTGGCCGGCGGCCGAGCTCCCGTCGCGGCCGGCTTGGGAAGCCGAGCCCCACCCCACGCACGTGGTGGTGCTCTTGTTGGAGTCGGTGATGGATCCGGTGGCCTTCGATCAGCTCGAGTCCATGCCCTACACGCATGCCCTGATCGACGCGCCCGACACGCTGCATCTCGACACCCACTATTCGACCTGGTCGCTGACGAGTCAGGCGACCTACTCCCTGCTGAGCGGGGAGTACAGCGATCCCGACTACGCGGCCGTCGTCGGGCGCAAACCAGGTCTCGAGCTCGAGACCTTGCCGGAGCGCTTGCGGCGAGCCGGCTACGCGACTTGGTTCTACTCCTCGCAGGACCTGGCCTTCGACCGGCAGCACAAGTTCTACGCGCGGCACGGCTTTGACGAGATCCTCGACGCCCCCCGTCTCGCACGCGAGGGCATTGGCTCGACCGGCTGGGGCGTCGACGACCGCGAGACCCTGCGCCGTGCCTTCGCTCGCATCGACGCGCACCGAGAAGGCCACGCGAGCCAGCCCTTTTTCATGCTGGTGCAGACCACGAGCGCGCATCACCCCTACACCCTTCCCGACGACGCCGACGTCCCCGACTTGGCCCTCGACGCCCAGCGCCCCGACAAGTACGCGCGAGCGATCCGCTTTTTGGACCATCGCGTCAAAGAACTCATCGAGGGCCTACGCAGCCGCGGCTTGCTCGAGGACACCCTCGTCCTGATCGTCTCCGACCACGGCGAGGGCTGGGGCGAGTACAAGGGCCGCAACGTCGCCGAGCCGAACATCCGTCCGCTGGCCCTGCTCCGGGCGCCTCAGTTGCTCGGCCCCGAGGGCGAGGTTCGCCTCGACCCCGCCCAGCTCGGCCCGACCAGCCATGTCGACTTGGCGCCGACCGTCTTGGGCCTGCTCGGACTCGACGCGCCGTGCACGATGCTCGGTCGAGATCTGAGCGCGGGTGGCCAGCCCGAGATGCTCTTCTTCGCCGGCCGTCCTCCGCGCAGCCAGATCGGTCTACGCGACGGCCGCTGGCGCTTCGTTCTCGAAGACGGCCGCGCCGAGCTCTACGATCTCGAACGAGTCCCCGACTCGCGCGAGAACTTGGCGGCGCAGATGCCCGCCAAGGCCGCCCGCTACCGTCACCTGCTCGAGGACTGGAGCGTGCACACACGCTGGCGCAGCGAACACGCGCGCCAAGTGCGAGCCCACTGTGCGAACTAGACCTTGGTCTTGAAGACGATGTCCCAGATCGGGAACAAAGACGCGTAGTTCGCCCGCGGCGCTTTGAGGTGGTGCTTGAAGTGGCTCTCGGCCGCGGCGTTGAAGAGCTTCATCGGGTAGCTCGGAAAGCGCATGCCGCAGTGGATCATGATGTTCATCGTCGAATAAAAGGCGAACACCCCGGCGAAGAAGACCCAGTGGGTCGGATGGATCCAGGCCATCGCGCTCATCGACACCAACAACAAGATGATGCCCCCCGCCGTCTCGGCCGGGTGCACGTACAAGCTCTCGAAGGCCGAGGGGGACAAGGCCTTGTGGTGCACCGCATGCACGTACTTGATCAGCTTCTTGTGATGCATGATGCGGTGGAAGAAGTAGTACATGAAGTCGTAGAGCAGCAGGGTGCCGATGGCGCTGGCGATCCCGAAGTACCAAGACCCGATCTCCTCGGCGAAGAGGAAGTCCCAGGCGTAAAAGCAAAAGGCGCCGATCATCAGGACCGACAAGATGCTGCTCGAAGTAAAGCTGATGACGCGACGCCACATCGGCGCTTTGATCGGCAGCCGCTTCGGACGCAGCAAGTAGGCCTCGTAGCGCGGCGAGTGGAAGGCCCAGACCATCCACCCCACCAAAAGGGCATCTGCGATCAAGATCACACCCAGGGTCAAAAAGAAGGCGGACATCGGCGAAATTCCGCGCGGACCCTAACACCGATCTTGGCCCCCCTCGCGGCCGAATGTAGGATTCGCCGCCACCGGGGCCCGCCCCCGTGCTCTAGATCATGAAAAGCGTCGTCACTGGAGGGGGAGGTTTCGTCGGACGCCACTTGGTGGACGCCCTGCGCGCACGCGGCGACGAGGTCACCGTGCTCGAGCTCAACGGGGATCCGCACCGCGAGGACATCGAGTGGCTGCGCACGGACATCACCGATCCCGAGGCCGTGCGCCGCGGGGTCGAGGGCGCCGACGTCGTGTTCCACAACGCGTCCTTGGTACACACCAAGGCCAGCCGCGAAGAACTGATCTGGGCGGTCAACCACAAAGGCACCCACAACGTGATGGACGCCTGCCGCGAGCTCGGGGTCCCGCGCATGGTCTACGTGAGCTCGGCCAGCGTCGTCTACGAGGGCCGCGACATCGAAAACGGCGGCGAGTCCCTGCCCTACGCGCGCAACTCCCAAGCCATCTACGCCGACTCGAAGATCGCGGCCGAGCGCGACGCCCTCGCCGCGGCCAGCAAAGACTTTCGAACCATCGCCATCCGCCCGCACCTGATCTTCGGCCCCGGCGACACGCGCTTTTTGCCGGCGCTGCTGGCCAAGGCAAAGTCGGGCAGCCTGCGCATCAAGGTCGGCTGGGGCAAGTGGCTCTCGGACTTCACCTACATCGACAACCTGACCGACGCGCTATTGGTGGCCGACGAGAGCCTCGCCGCTTCGGACGAACACTCGGGCAAGGCCTACTTCGTGACCAACGGCGAGCCGACCCCCTTTTGGGACTTCGTCTCCGAGTTCGCGCGCAAGCTCGGCTACCCCCAGCCGATCGCCTCGGTGCCCTACCCCCTCGCCTACGCGGTGGCGACCTTGGTCGAGGGCTGGGACAACCTCAAAGGTGGCACCTTGAACGCCGAGGACGGCATGTCGAGATTCGCCATCCGCTACATGTGCACGCACCACTACTTCTCCATCGAGCGGGCCAAAAGCGAGCTCGCGTGGCGGCCGCGGGTCAGCCTCGCCGAGGGCATCGATCGAACGGTCAGCCACCTACAGGCCACGGGCGCGGCATAGGCGCCCTGTTCACCTAGACCCAAGTCCGGCGCCGTGCCCGGTGTTTGGCGCCCCGGATCATGTCGCTTAGCATGGTCGGGTGACCTCCCGCCGCGGCCTCGGACTCGC
>JAUIJR010000569.1 GCA_030431075.1 Polyangia bacterium
CTTCTCGGCTTCGCGCTGGTAGACGGCCGCTTGGGTCTCGGCCTCGGCGCCGCGCTTCGCCGGCAAGAGGCGCAAGGCGTAGTCCAAGATCGGGACCTGCAAAGAGGCCTGCAAGCTGTAGTTGTTCAGCGGGATCTCGATCGCGCCGAAGGAGGCGGCGCCCACGGGCATGCCCCCGGCGTCGACGATCAGGCCGGTCATCGGGTCGACGGCCAGCGGGCCTTCGTTGGCGGCGCCGACGATCGCCCCACCGCCGGTGCCAAAGTTGATGTCGGCCGGGCTGATGCGCGTGTACGAGGCGCTCACGCTGATGTTCGGAGCGAAGCGCGACAAGGTGTCGTCGACCGAGGCGGCCGTCACCATGAGCTCGGCGCGACGCAGCTCGATCTCCGGGCTGGAGATCACCGCCTCGCGGGCGACCTCGTCGGCCGTGAGCCCGCCGCTTTGCGGGGTGAGCGCGCTACGGACGCTATCGTCGAAATTGTCGCCGGGCGCCGCGATGGCCGGAGGCTGCGCGGGGTCCACCTTCGGCGGCGGCGCGTCGGCCGCACCCGTCTCGCCGGTGGCGGGTCCGAGCAGGCCGAGGACGAAGAGGAGCTTGGTCGAGGGCAGCGGCATTTACTTACCGTTCGGTAAGCGGCGTATATGCGTGCTCAGCCCCCCATGCAACTGTGTTCGCAAAAAAAAGAGGTGGCATTTTGCGCCACCCCTCTGATCCCTCTCGGATTCGCGCCGCGAATCCCGCGGACCGCGGACTATTGGCAAGCCAGATGCAAATCGACGACCTCGCCGGTTCGCAGCGCGCCGCCCGGCTCGCGGTAGACGAAGCTGGCGCGCTCGACCTCGCAGTTGCCCCGGGCGTCGCATTGGCGGTCGATGCGGTAGTCCAGCTCGATGCGGACCAGGCCGTAATCGTCGAGCCCGGCCAGCTCGTGGCCCACGCCCATGCGGTCGCCGTCGTGGTCCGCCCAGGCCCGAAGCTCGCTCCAGCGGGCATCGCTCGGGGTGATGGCGCCGTCGCCATCGCTGTCGAGCACGGCCAGGGCCTCGAAGCCCTGGGCCGCCCGGCCCCCGTGGGGCAAGACCGTCCCCGAGCCGAAGAGCTCCGCGCCGCGCTCGATCCCGCCGCTTTGGTCGCGGTCCAGCGCCAGCCAGGGGCTCTCGGGCGAGGGCCAGTCGTAGGCATCGCACTCGCCGACGCCGTCGATGTCGAAGCCGTCGACCCCCATCGGGATCAGCTGGATCGGGGCGTCATCGAAGCGCAGAACCAAGGGCGTGCCCGTCTCGCCGCTCTCTTCGACGCAGTCCTCGTCGACCCAAGTGGGCATGCCCCCGGCCAATCCGCAGCGAAACTGGCCCGAAACTCCGCAGGCCTCGACTTCGCCGGGGGTGCACTCCATCTCGGCCGCCGTGAAGCAGGGGCCCCACTGCAGGTCCTCGGCGTCGGCCATCGCGTCACAAAAGATGAAGGCATCCTCGCCGCAGCTGGCCTGCGCGCCGACCTCGGCACAAGCCTCGCCGGTGCGGGCGTCCACGGTCCCGCTCGAGCCCTCTCCACAGCCGACCAGCGCCGCGCCAGCGAAGGCGATCCCCAGCAGCGCTGCGCGAGATGCGGCAAAGCGCGAGGGCTTGGCGAAGATGGAAAGGATGCGAGAGGACGAGACCGAGGCGTTCATGATGGGCTCCGCTTACGCCTTGGAAGTGCCAGCCGAGGGCCAATCGATCACGCCGAAGCCCGGACTCGATCCTCGTTGACCTTCGCCGGGAACAAGGGTAGGCCCGCATCCCACGTAGACCTACTGCCGGCACCTCGCTTGTGGGGGTCATGATGGCCGGCTAGAATCGCTCGCGAGCCGCGGAAGCCCCGTTTCTCGCCCTTAGCGCCCCGGGCGCGACTCGCCAAAGCTCATGGCCAAGCCAATCAAGGGCAGCAACGCCAAGACGAAGCGCCTCGAGGCCGACGAGGTCGACATCGACCCTTCGATGTCCCAGTCGTCGATGGAGATGAGCTTGCACGACGAGATCGGGCGGACCATTCGCGGCCGCTACGAGCTCACGCGCCTCATCGGTGAAGGCGGCATGGGCGTGGTCTACGCGGCCTACGACAACCAGGTCGACCGCGACTGCGCGATCAAGCTCGTCCGTGCCGAGTGCATGGCCGACAAAAAGTTCATGACCCGCTTTCGGCGGGAGCTCGAGGTCACCTCGCAGCTGCGGCATCCCTCGACCATTCGCGTGTTCGAGCACGGCGAGACCGAGGACCGTCGGCCCTACATGGTCATGGAGCTCCTCACCGGGGAGAGCTTGGCCGACCGACTCGAGCGCGGGCCCATCCCCGAGATCGAGGCGCTTCAGTACGCACGCCAGATCGCCGAGAGCCTGAGCGAGGCGCACGAAAACGGCATCTTCCACCGCGACCTCAAGCCCGACAACATCTTCATCGAGTCGGTGGGCGTCAGCACCGTCGTCAAGGTGCTCGACTTCGGCATCGCCGGTGGCATCGACTCCACGCGCCTGACCAAGGCCGGCGAGGTCTTCGGCACGCCGCAGTACATGTCGCCCGAGCAGTGCAACGGGCAAAGCCTCGACCACCGCACCGACATCTACTCGCTGGGCTGCATCCTCTACGAGATGCTCGAGGGGCGTCCGCCCTTCTCGGCCGAGTCGCCGATGGCGACGATGCTCAAGCACGTCAAGTCGAAGGTCCCCACCCCGCGTCGCTGCGGTCGGGACACGGCCAAGGTCTTGTCCGCCGCCTTGCGCAAGGATCGCAACAAGCGCATCCAAGACTGCGGGCGCTTCGCCAGCTTGCTCGGCCAGGCCATCGGCAGCGTGCGCGCCACCCAAGAGGGCCGTGAAGACGGCCCGCGCGTCGACCTCCCCTCGCGCCGCGTGAGCACCGGCCCCATCGCGCCGGTCATGGCTGCCCACACTGGGCCGCTGCACACCGGGGCGGCCTCGAACAGCAACAAGATCATCGTCGGCCTGCTCGCCGTCGCCATTTTGGCGCTGCTGGGCTTCATGATGTGGGGCGACCTCGGCGGGAGCGGCGACGACAAGGACGCCAAGGTCGCAGCCACCGGCGCCTCCGGCTCCACCGGCGACACGGCGGCACCGGCCAAGACCATTTATAACCGCGCGGTGTTCAGCACCAACGTCGAAGGCGCCGAGGTGCTGATCGACGGCGAGAGCAAATGCACCGCCCCGTGCAAGCCC
>JAUIJR010000064.1 GCA_030431075.1 Polyangia bacterium
CGTGGTCAGCGGCGCGGGTCTCTCGGCCGCGTCCGGGATCCCCACCTTTCGCGGCGCCGAGGGCTACTGGCGCGTCGGCAGCCGCGAATACCGGCCGATGGAGATGGCCACGCAGGCGGCCTTTGCCCACATGCCGCGCGAGGTCTGGCGCTGGTACCTCTACCGCCGGGGCGTGTGTCGGGCGGCGGCCCCCAATGCGGCCCATCGCGCGCTCGCGCGGCTCGAGGCCAGCTTCGGCGAGGCCTTCGCCTTGCTCTCGCAAAATGTCGACGGCCTGCACCTACGCGCGGGCAACTCGCGGCGCGCCACCCACGAGGTGCACGGCAACATCGACCACATGCGCTGCGTCGCGCGCTGCTCGGGCCCCCTCGTCGAATCGATCCCCGAGGATCTGGGCCCTTGGCCCAAGTCGCGGGCGCTCGACGACGCGAGCTTTGCCCGCCTCGTGTGCAGCCGCTGTGGGGGCCCGACCCGTCCCCACATCTTGTGGTTCGACGAGTACTACGACGAGGCTTTGTACCGCGCCGGCTCCGCCGTCGAGGCCGCCGCCGCCTGCGAGCTGATCGTCTTCGTGGGCTGCTCGGGGGCCGCCAACTTGCCGTGGATGGCGGCCGAGGCGGCCCAGCGCGCCGGGGCGCAGCTCGTCGACATCGATCCCGAGCCCAACCCCTTCGCGCAGATGGCCACCGAGCGCGGGGGATGGGTCGCCGACGCCGCGGATCGAGTGCTTCCGCCGCTGGTCGAGGCACTCATCGAGAGCTCGACCCCCGCGCCGCCCTCCTAAATGACGAACGCCGCCCCCTCGAACGGGCGCGGCGTCCTCCTTTGCGGGGCCAGCCAGCTCAGGGCAGCCAGTTCGCGTCGACGCGCAGGTCGTCTTCGTCGATCTCGACCTCGAAGGCCTCGGGCACGGTGGCCTCGCGCAAGCTGGCGAGCTCCGGGTGCGCCTCGGCGAGCTCGGCCATCGAGTCGTGGAGCGAGCCTTGAGGCTCCACCACCCAGTCGTGGTGCGAGAACATCCGCAGCTTGCGATCGCCATTGCTGAGCTCCAAGCACAAGTCGAAGGGCTCGGGCGCCTCGCCACCGCACTCCCAGGTGCGCGCTTTGAGCTTGGCCTGGCGGCGGTCCTGCGGAAAGACGAGGCCGAGGCGCTCGCCGTCGAGTCGCCAACGCATCACCTCGAGGTGGTGACGCCACTGCGAGGAGTGACCGATCAAGCCGAAGTTGCGCGCGCGCGGGTGATCGAGCACGAGCAGGTGGGTGATCATGTCGCGGTCCGACTCGGGCACGCGATCGATCCACACCTGGTTCGGCAGCAAGTTCGCGGCACTCCCCTCGGCGGCGTCATCGCCCGAGAGGGACCAAAGGCCGGTTCCGAGGGCGGTGGTGGCCACGAGGGCCAAGGTCAGCTTCGAGGAGGCGCTACGCTTCGACACGCGGGGATCATGGACCAGCCCCCGGGGTGCGGCAAGGCCGGAGCTCCGAGGCGCTGAACGTCGATCCATGCGCGCAGCCGCCGAGGCCGACAGCTGGCGCTGCGTGCGAGGCACTGGCAAGGTGCGGCCGTGCTCCTCGTATCGCGGCTGCGAGGCCTGACCCGGACGGACCTTCGCGCCGACGTGGTCGCTGGAGCCACGGTCACCTTCGTGCTGATCCCGCAGGCCTTGGCCTACGCGATGCTCGCCGGCGTCTCCCCGGTCGTGGGCCTCTACGCCGCCTCGATCCCGACGATCCTCTACGCCTGGCTGGGCGCGAGCCGCCACATGGCCATGGGGCCGGTGGCCTTGACCTCCTTGTTGGTGGCGAGCGGACTGTCCGGACACGCGACACCCGGAACCCCCGAGTACGACGCCCTCGCCGTCGTGCTCACGACCATGGTGGGGCTGATCTTCTTGGTGATGGGTCTGCTGCGCGCGGGGATCTTCGTCAATTTCCTGAGCTACCCCACCGTGCTCGGCTTCAACGCGGGCGCGGCCTTGCTCACCGCGGGCTCGCAGCTGAGCAGCTACTTCGGCATCGCGCGGGACAGCGTGCCCAACGCGACCGCGACCTACCCGTGGCCGGTCTTCGCCCACCTCGGTCGCGCGCACCTCACTACGGTGCTCGTGGCCAGCTTGGCCCTCGCCGCCTTGGTGCTGATGCGACGCTGGCTGCCCAAGTGGCCCGGCATGCTGCTCGTGTGCCTCGCGGGTACGGGCCTGAGCGCCGCGCTGGGGCTGGCCGATCGCGGCGTCGCCATCGTCGGTGAGATCCCCCGCGGCATCCCGCCGATCACGATGCCGGCGTGGAGCCTCGAGACCGTACGTGCCTTGTGGCCGACGGCCTTGTCGATCGCCATCGTCGGCTACGGCGCCTCGATCACGGTGGTCAAGGCCCTGGCCAGCGAGCGCAGCGACCGCGTGCGCCCCAACCAAGAGCTCTTGGCCTTTGGCGCGTGCAACCTGGCCTCGGCCGCCGTCGGTGCCTTTCCGGTGACCGGAGCGCTGGCCCGCGCGACGGTGATGTCGCAAGCCGGCGCGCGCACGCAGCTCACCGGATTGTTCGCGGGGCTCGGCGTGTTGGCGACCTTGGCCTTTTTGGCCCCCGTCTTCACGCCCTTGCCCAAGCCGGTGCTCGCGGCCATCGTCGTGCTCGCAGCCAGTCGGCTGATCGATCTACGCGGGCTGCGTCGCGCCTTGTCGATCGATCGCCGCGACGGCGTGATCGCCTTGCTGACCTTGGTGGCCACCTTGGCCATCGGACCCGAGCTCGGCTTGTTCGTGGGGATCGCCCTTTCCTTGGGGCTGTTCATCGCCCGCACCGTGCGTCCCCACTCGGCCGAGCTCGGACGGATCCCCGGCACGATGGTCTACCGCAACGTCGATCGCTTCGAAGTCGAGACCTGCCCGCAGGTGGGCCTATTGCGGATCGACGCGCCGCTCTACTACGCGAACGCGCGCTTCTTGCAAGATCGCGTGCAAGCCCTGCTCGACGGCCGCCCGAACACCCTCGCGGTCACCTTGGACTTTTCGGCCGTCAGCGGCATGGACCTCACGGCCGTGCGGACCTTGGAGCGGATCACCGAGAACCTGCGCGCGCGCGGAGCCGACCTCCACATCGTCGGCGCGATCGGTCCGGTGCGCGACCTCATGCGGCGCAGTGGTCTGCAAGAGACGATCGGCGAGGCCAACTTGCACCGCACACTCTTGGAGGCCGGGCCCAAGCTCATCGCCGCCGTCGCGCGCGAGTACTGCGAGACCCGCTGTCGCAACGCCGCCTTCCCCGACTGCACGACCATCCCCCGGCGACCGCCGCCGGGCGAGACGGCCTAGGGCTGCGCCGCAAAGCGCCAGGCCCAGCCCTCGGCGCGCACTTCGATCCGCTCGCCGCGATCGCGCGCGACGAGGGGTGGGGTCAAAGGCGTGGGCGCACCGACGAAGGCCAAGACGGCGCCGGCGCTCGAGCTCGCCGGCTCGATCGTCAGCTTCAAGCTTCGGCTGGGTGTGCGCGCGGCTTCGACCATCACGGTGACCAGCGCCAGCGCCAACGCGCCCGTGGGCAGGGGCAAAGGCGCGGTCGGATCCCCGGCGAAGACGAGCTCGAGATCTTCATGGCGCTCGAGCACGGCCTGCACGCGAGCGCACCGCGTCATCGCGCGGGTGAGATCCGTGGGACCCCTTTCGTCGGGCTCGTCGGGCTCGTCGGGCTCGTCGAAGCGCCATCGCGCGAAGTCCTGAAGCGCGGCCACCAGCTCGGCCGCCTCGAGCAGCGCGTCTCGAGCCTCGCCGAGATTTTCGGTCTTCGAGGCGTGATCGCCGGTCCCGGAGAGGGCGGCGAGCTCGACGCCCCCCAAGGCGGCCTGCAGCGGGTTGTTCAGAGCGTGGGCCGCGATCCGAAACAAGGCGACGAGAAGCCGCGCATGTTCGTCTTGCAAGGCTGCGGGCCCGCGCGCTCCGGCGGGAGGTCGGGGCTCTCCGCTCGAACCGCTCATCTCGCGCCCACGATAGCTCGCACCGCCGCGCGCGACGAGGGGTATCATCGCTCGGCGGCCTCGGATCGCGAGCCAAGTACGGCTCGCCTTCTCCCCGCGCCCCCGACCCTTCATGGCCCGCGTCCTCGTCGTCGACGACGAACCCAACGTTCGCCGCTCCTTCACCATGTTCTTGCGCCACGGCGGCCACGAGGTCGAAGGCGTGGGCGACGCGGCCTCGGCCCTCGAGCGCTTGGAGCAAGAACCCTTCGACGTCGTCTTGACGGACATCGTGCTCAAAGCCGACGACGGCTTGTCGCTGCTCGGACGCATCGCAGATCGCTGGCCCGACACCCAGGTCGTGTTGGTCACCGGCCAACCCTCGATCGACACCGCGGCCTCGGCCGTGCGCGGCGGCGCCTTCGCCTACCTGCGCAAGCCCGTCTCGGGGCCCGCATTGCTCGAGGTGGTCAACGGCGCCGCGCAGGTCAAAGCCCTGCGCGACGAGAACCGCCGCCTGGTCGACGAGCATCGTCGCATGCGCGAAGAACTCGACCGCATGCGGGCGCACCAAGAGGCGAGCTCGGCCGGTCAAAGCGAGCAGTTCTTGGTCTCGGAGACGCGCTTGTTGCGGATCGCCGACAACGTCCCCGGCGTGATGTACCAGCTGCGCCGCGAGGAGAACGGGCGCCTGGCCTTCACCTTTTTGGGACGCGGCTGCAAAGAGCTGCTGCGCCTCGACCCCGAAGAGGTGGTCTTCGACGCGCACCTCTTTTTCGACTGCATTCACGCCGACGACAGCGAAGCCTTCGAGCAAAGCCTCTCGGTCTCGGCCGAAAAGGGCGAGGTCTGGCGCTGGGAGGGACGGATCTGCACGCCCGACGGCGACGAGCTGTGGGTGCAAGTGCACTCGGCTCCGCGCCTCGAGTCCGACGGCGGCGTCTACTGGGACGGCGTGATGACCGACGTCAGCGACCGCAAGCGCCTGCAAGCGGAGCTGATGTTGTCCGACCGCCTCGCCTCGGTGGGCAGCTTGGTCGAGGGTCTCGTGCACGAGGTCAACAATCCGCTGACCGTCGTCTTGTCCAACCTCGAGCTGCTGGGATCGCGGGCCTCGGCCATGGACGAGGGCGAAGAGCTCGTCGAGCTCACCCGCGACACCCTCGAGCAGGTCGACCGGATCCGCGGCGTCCTGACCTCGCTGGCCGCCTTCTCCCCCGACGACGCCGACATGACCCTCGTCGACGTCCAGCGGGTCCTCGACGACGTGCTGCGCCTGGCCGAGAACCAGATCCGCCACCGCGCCTCGGTCGTGCGCGAGTACATCGACGCGCCGCGGGTGCTCGCCAACCCGGCCTTGTTGTCGCAGCTCTTCTTGAACTTGGTGCTCAACGCCGCCCAGGTGATCCCCGAAGGCGACGCCTCGGCCAACGAGATCCGCTTGACCGTGGCCCGCCGCAGCGAAGGCGGGATCAGCGTCACCATCTACGACACGGGGCCCGGCATGCCCCCTGGTTTGCAGCGCCGCGCCTTCGACCCCTTCGTGAGCACCGTGGACGACCCCAAGGGGACCCGCGGGCTGGGCTTGTACATCTGCCAGGGCATCGCCCGCTCCTTGGGCGGCAGCTTGCAAGCGCGCAGCCGCCCCGGTCGGGGCTCGAGCTTCGAGGTCATCTTGCCGCGGGCGGCCCCCTCGAGCGAGCCGATGCCGATGGACTCGGGCAACTTCCCGCGCCCCTCGCTGGTGCAGCGCGCCCGGGTCTTGGTCATCGACGACGAGGCCGGCATCCGTCGCGCCTTGGTCCGCGCCTTGGCCGAGCACGAGGTCGACGTCGCCGACAACGGACGCGAAGGCCTCGCCTTGGCCCTGGCCAGCGACTACGACATCGTCTTTTGCGACCTGATGATGCCGGAGATGACGGGTATGGAGGTCTACGAGCGGGTGCGCGACAACAACCCGACGATGTGCGAGCGCTTCGTGTTCATCACCGGTGGCGCCTTCACCAAGCGCGCCCGCACCTTCTTGGAGGCGGTCGGCAACCCCCGCATCAAAAAGCCCTTCGACCTCGTCGAGATCCGGGCCGTGCTCCTCGAGCTGCTCGATGACGAGGACTGAGCGAAGTCCGCTGCTGATCTTCGGCGCGACCGGCTACACCGGCCGCGCGCTGGTCGAGCTCGCCTGCGCACGAGGCTGGCCCACGCACGCCCACATCCGACCGGCTTCGAGCCGGGCCCAAAGCGCCGGCGCGCGCTTCGAGAGCCTCGGCGCCGCGCTCGAGTCGGTGCCCTGGGAGGCGGACGCGATCCGCGATTGCGTCGCGCGGCTGCGCCCGCAGGTCGTCTTCGGCTTGTTGGGTACCACCCAAAAGCGCGCCCAAGCCGAGGGCCCCGGCAACGACTACGCGGCCGTCGACGTCGGCATGACGCAGATGGCCATCGACGCGCTGGCCCAGCTCGCCACCGAGACTGGCCGCGCGACTGGCCGCGCGACTGGGAGTGCCCCGCGCTTCGTCTACCTCAGCTCTTTGGGGGCGCGCGAAGGTGCCCGTGGGGCCTACCTGCGCGCCCGCGTCCAGGTCGAAGCCTACCTGCGCGCGAAGGCCGAGGCCTCCGGCATCGAGTTCGCGATCGCGCGTCCGAGCTTCATCACCGGCCCCGACCGCGACGAGTCACGACCCGGCGAGCGCATCACCAGCGTGATCGCCGACGCCGGCTTGGGGGCCCTCGCCGCGCTCGGGATCCGAGGCCCGCGCGATCGCTACGCCTCGATGCGCGGCCACGAATTGGCCCGCGCTCTGCTCGAGATCGGGACCCGAAACGAGGCCCGAGATCAGGTCTTCGAGGCCGACGCCTTGCGCGCTTTGGCGGCCACCTCCGAGGCCTCTTTCGAGGCCTGAGAAGGCCCCCGAGGACGGCCCCGATCGCGGATGCGAGATCTCCCGAAAATCTGCCGATAAACGCTCGAATTCGGCGCTTTTCTCTCCCCGCCGAGGCCTGGATTGCGCGCCTCGGTGCGGCTATGCTCGGGCACCGCGGCGGGCCTGCTTTGGCCCGCCGTTTGGCGCCCTCATGGCCGACGAAAAATCAGTCCTCCACCTCGAAGACGAGATGCGTACGTCCTTCATGGACTACGCGATGAGTGTCATCATTTCGCGCGCGCTGCCCGACGTGCGCGACGGACTCAAGCCCGTCCATCGCCGCATTTTGTACGGCATGCATCAGCTGCGGAACACCCACCAGCAGCCGCCGAAAAAGTCCTCGCGCATCGTCGGCGACGTGATGGGCAAGTTCCACCCGCACGGCGACTCGGCGATCTACGACGCGCTCGTCCGCCTCGCGCAGGACTTCTCGATGCGCTACCCGCTGGTCGACGGCCAAGGCAACTTCGGCAGCATCGACGGCGACCCGGCCGCGGCCATGCGCTACACCGAGGTCCGGATGCGCAAGCTCGCCGGCGAGCTGCTCACCGACCTCGACAAAGAGACCGTCGACTGGCAGCCCAACTATGACGGCAAGGAGCTCGAGCCGACCGTCTTGCCGACCAAGGTCCCGAACCTGCTGCTCAACGGCGCGGTCGGCATCGCGGTGGGCATGGCCACCAACATCCCGCCGCACAACCTCACCGAGTTGATCGACGCCACCTTGGCCCTGATCGACGACCCCGAGATCGAGCAAAAAGACCTCCTCGACATCGTCAAGGGCCCCGACTTCCCCACCGGCGGCCTGATCTTGGGCCAAGCGGGGATCAAGTCGGCCTACCTCACCGGGCGCGGCTCGATCACCTTGCGCGCCCGCACGCTGATCGAAGAGGACAAAAAGGGCCGCGAGGCGATCGTCGTCACCGAGATCCCCTACCAGGTCAACAAGACCCGCCTCATCGAGAAGATCGCCGCGCTCGTCAAAGACAAGCGCATCGAAGGCATCAGCGACATCCAGGACTACTCCGACCGCACGGGCATGCGGATCTGGATTCAGATCAAGCGCGACGCCTCGGCGCAGATCGTGCTCAACCGCCTGTACAAGCAGTCGGATCTGCAGACGAGCTTTGGCGTCAACATGATCGCCATCGTCGACGGTCGCCCCGAGGTCCTGACCTTGCGGCGCTGCCTCGAGACCTTCGTCGACCACCGCCGCACGGTCGTCACCCGCCGCTGCCGCTTCGAGCTGCGCAAGGCGATGGAGCGCCGCGAGATCGTCGAGGGCCTCGGCGTCGCCGTCGACGCCATCGATCGCATCATCGAGATCATCCGCGGCTCCGCCAACCCGGACGAAGCGCGCGCGGCCCTGCTCGCCGAGCCACTCGCCGGCTTCGCGGGCTTCCTCGAGCGCTGCGGCCGCCCGGCCGAAGAGGTCGAAAAGGCCAAAGCGGGCCCCTATCGCCTCAACGAGCGCCAGGCCAAGGCCATCTTGGACATGCGCCTGCAACGGCTCACCGGGCTCGAGCGCGAGCGCACCGAAGGTGAGTACAAGGAGCTTTGCGCCACCATCGCCGAGCTCGAGGCCATCTTGACCGACCCCGCGCGCCTGATGGCCGTCATCCGCGGCGAGCTCGTCGAGGTCCGCCACGAGTACGGCGACCCCGAAGGCCAAGACTCCGGCACCGGCGCCGAGGGCACCAAGGGCTCGCGCCAGACCGAGATCGTCGCGGACGACTCCGAGATCACCCCCATCGACCTCGTCGCCGACGAGTCGATGATCGTGCTGCTCTCCCACCGCGGCTACGTCAAGCGCCTGCCGACCTCGGAGTACCGCGTGCAGCAACGCGGCGGCGTCGGCGTGAAGTCGGGCTCGGGTCGCGGCGACGACGACTTCATCGTCGAGCTCTTCGAGGCCTCGGCCCACCAGCACGTCTTGATGTTCACCAACACCGGCCGCGTCTTTCGCAAGCGGGTCTTCGAGATGCCGCTCGGCAAGCGCGACTCGCGAGGCAAGGCGATCGTCAACTTCCTCGAGCTGCGCGAGGACGAGCGCGTACTGGCGATGGTTCCCTACCGCGAAGAGGACGTCGACGACGACCACTACGTCGTGCTGTCCACTCGACAGGGCTACATCAAGCGCACGGGCATCAAGGATTTCGCCAACATCCGCTCGAGCGGTCTGATCGCGGCCACCATCGCCGAGGGAGACCAACTGATCGGCGCGACCCTGACCGACGGTGAAAAGCAAGTGATGCTCGTGAGCGCGGCCGGCATGGCCATTCGCTTCGACGAGTCGGACGTCCGCCCGATGGGACGTACCGCCCGCGGCGTCAAAGGGATGGGCCTGCGCGACGACGACGAGGTCGTGGCCATGCGTGTGGTCGAGGGCGACTCGGAGCGCACCTTGCTGACCATGTGCGAGAACGGCTACGGCAAGCGCACGCCCTTGTCGGAGTATCGCGTGCAAAGCCGCGCCGGCCTCGGCTTGATCACCATCAAGGTCAACGACCGCAACGGACCGGTGGTCGGCGCCCTCGAGGTCGACGAGAGCGATCAGCTCATGGTCGTCACCAGCTCGGGCAAGGTCATCCGCACCCACATCGAGTCGATCAGCGTGCAGGGGCGCTCGACCCAGGGCGTCCGCGTGATCCGCCTGGGCGACGAGGACCGCGTCGTCAGCCTCGAAAAACTCGTCGACGCCGACGACGCCGAAAGCGGTGAGGACCAAGGCGAGGGCGTCGCCGAGGAGGGCAGCGACGAGGGCAGCGACGACGATGCCGGGGACGCCGGGGACGCCGACGCGCAGGAGACGGACGATGACTGAGTTCGACGATGGACGCGCCGGCGAGCGCAGCCGCGAGCTGATGACCCGCGCCCAAAAGCGCATCCCCGGTGGCGTCAACAGCCCCGTACGGGCCTTTTCGGGCGTCGGGGGTCATCCCCCCTTCATCCGCAAGGCGAGCGGCTGCCACGTCATCACCGAAGACGGCGCCGCCTTGGTCGACTACGTGGGCAGCTGGGGCCCGGCCTTGATCGGCCACGCCCACCCCGAGGTCGTCGACGCGGTGACCAAGGCCGCCCGCGACGGCCTGAGCTTCGGCGCGCCCACGGCGGCCGAGGTCGAGTTCGCCGAGCTGATCTGCGAGCTCGTCCCGAGCTTGCAAGGCGGGATGGTGCGCTTGGTCTCCTCGGGCACCGAGGCCACCATGAGCGCCTTGCGCTTGGCCCGCGGCGCAACCGGGCGCAGCAAGATCGTCAAGTGCGACGGCGGCTACCACGGCCACGCCGACATGCTCTTGGCCGCCGCCGGCTCGGGTGCGGCCACCTTGGGCCTGCCCGGTTCGGCCGGCGTCCCGGAGAACGCGGTCGCCGACACGGTCATCGTGCCCTACAACGATCTCGAGGCGGTCGCGGCCGCCTTCGAGGCGCACGCCGACGACATCGCCGCGATCATCGTCGAGCCGGTCGCCGGCAACATGGGCTGCATCCCCCCGCGCGAGGGCTACCTCGCCGGGCTGCGCGAGCTGTGCAGCCAGCACGGCGCCTTGTTGATCTTCGACGAGGTCATGACCGGCTTTCGCGTCGCCCTCGGTGGGGCCCAGGCCCACTACGAGGTCACACCGGATCTCACCTGCCTCGGCAAGATCGTCGGCGGCGGCATGCCCGTGGGCGCCTACGGCGGCTCGACCACCGTGATGCGCCACATCGCACCTTTGGGGCCCGTGTACCAAGCCGGCACCTTGAGCGGGAACCCGCTGGCCGTCGCGGCCGGCCTCACGACCTTGAAGATCTTGGCCCGCGAGCGTCCGCACGAGGCCCTGACGTCGACCACCACGCGCATCGTCGAAGGGATCGGCGCGGCCGCGGCCGAAGCCGGCGTGCCCTTCTCCAGCCACCAAGTCGGCGCGATGTTCGGCGGCTTTTTCCGGGCCGAGGCGCCCAACAACTACGCCGAGGCCAAGCAGTGCGACCTCGACGCCTTCGCGCGCTTTTTCCAAGAGATGCTCGCGCGCGGGGTCTACTTGGCCCCCTCGCAGTTCGAGGCGGCCTTCGTCTCGACCGCCCACGACGAGGCCGCGATCGAGCTGACTCTCACGGCGGCCAAAGAGGCATTCGCAGCGCTCGCGGGGTAGGCTCCGCGCGATGGACGAATCGGCCGCACCGCCGACGCCCCCCGCGGGAGAGGTCCCCAAGGGGGCCCCTGGACGGCCCCCCGGGCGGCCGAAGAACGCCAAGGCCAAGTGGTTTCGCCACTTGAGCGCGTCCTCGCTGGGCATCGAGATCGGCCTGACCATCGCCTTGGGCTGGTTCGGCGGCCGCTGGCTCGAGCTAAACGTGACCCATTGGAGCCCCTGGACGCGCTACCTGGGCTTTTTGGTCGGCTGCGGCGCCGGCGTCCTGGCGATCCGGCGCACGATCCGCGAATACCGCGAGTACCTCGCCGAGCTCGAGGCCGAAAAGGCCCAAGTCGGCCGGCCCGGGGAAGGTAAGGGGGCTGATGCAGCTGAAGGCCTTTAATCGCGCGCTCACGATCGCCGCGATCGTCTTGGGCGTGGTCACCACGGGGATCTCGTGGCTGCTGGCGTGGCCCGAGGTGGCGTTGGGGATCGCACTGGGCACGCCCGTCGCGGCCTTGTGGATCCGCTCCACCGCATCCTCGGTTCACCGCATGGTGCACGACCCCCGCCTGCGCGAATCGGGGGCCGCGCCCAAGGGCGGCGAACACTGGAAATTGGTCGCCAAACTGCCCCTGGTGGCGCTTGCCTTGACCCTTATCCTTTGGTACATGCCCGCGCGACCCGAGGGGCTAGCCATCGGGGTCCTGAACGGGCTCCTGGCGGCCATCTACGCCGCAATCCGGCAAAACAGACCCCCTCAGGATTGAGCGCCGGAACATGGGCGACCACGACACTCTCTACACCCTCCTCTTCTCGGACTTCTGGGCCAAGTTGACGGGATCGGGACCCGAGTCCTTCGGACTCAAGGAGTCCTTGGGCCGCGAGTGGAGCGGGATGATGTTCCAGGCGACGCACTTTTCGATGGTGCACGTCGGGGCCGCGGTCATCGCCGTCCTGCTCATCTTGACCGCCACCTTCCGCTGGCGCGCGTCGATCAAAGACGAGACCCACGGCGTCGTGCCCCCGCGCAAGTTCAACTTGGCGGCGATGCTCAACAACTTCGTCGGCGCGGTCTTCACTTTCAGCACCGACATCATGGGTGAGGACAACGCGCGTCGTTACCTCCCCTTCATCGGCACGCTGGCGCTCTTCATCTTCTGCAACAACATCCAGGGCTTGGTCCCCGGCTTCTTGCCCGGCACGGACACGCTGAACACCAACTTCGCGTTGGCCCTGATGGTGTTCCTCCTTTACAACTTCGTCGGCGTCAAAGAGAACGGGATGGGCCACTTCGCCCACTTCCTGGGGCCCAGCTTCCCCATCGCGGGGATCAACTTCCCCTGGATGTTCCCGCTCTTGCTGCCCATCGAGATCGTCAGCCACATCGCGCGTCCCGTGTCCTTGTCGCTGCGCTTGTTGGGCAACATCTTGGCCGACCACAAGGTCGTGGGCACCATGACCTTGATCGCGGCGATCGCCTTGCCGATCCCCTTCTTGCTTCTCGGTGTGCTGGTGTCCATCGTCCAGACGGTCGTGTTCACCTTGCTCGCCATCATCTACATCGGCACGGCGGGTGAGCACGCCGAAAGCCACTAGTCTTCTTCCGCCCCGCGCGGATCACCCCGTCATCGAGTTCCAAAAAAGGAAAACCAAAATGAGCAAGCGTATCCTGGCTCCCATCGCCCTTTTCGCGACCTTCCTCGCCCCCATCATCGCCCAAGCCCAAGCGGCTGGCGGCGAGGCGGCAGCGGGTCCCCACCCCGCCTCCGGCATGATCGCGCTCGCCGGCGCGCTCGCCATCGGCTTGGCCGCCATGGGCGGTGGTCTGGGTCAGGGTCGCGCCGTCGCGGCCGCCCTCGAGGGCATCTGCCGCAACCCCAACTCGGCCGACAAGGTCTTCGTGCCGATGCTCCTCGGCCTCGCCTTCATCGAGTCGCTGGTCATCTTCGGCCTGCTGATCGCCTTCGGCTTCAGCGGCGTCGTCACCGGCTGATCCGCCGAACGGCATCATGGTGACGGGCCCCGCTCGGCGGGGCCTGCACGGGGTTGGCCGGACGGCTGGTCCGGCCATAAAAAGAGCCCGGTTCTCGTGAGAACCGGGCTCTTCGTGTTGGGGGACGATGAAAGGGGGCCGAGATGGGCCCGCAGGGAGGTCAGCGGAGCTTCATGTTCATCCGCGTCGCCGAGGCCGACGCCGGCATGAGCGACAAGCGGGTGGGTCCGGAGAAGCGGTTGGCCTCGACACGGATCGCCGCGGCGAAGCTGGCGACACAAACGAGGACGGAGAGGGTGGTGAACATGGTCTTGGCTCCTTTACGCGCCGGGGGTCTTCCCCGCCCGCGTGGAGCCCAACTGCGCGCGGCCTCGACTATTCCGGACTTTTTTCGCCCGGCCGTCTCCGCGCCTCGCGTGGCGGCGCTCGCCGGCGCCAAGTGCCCGCGCCGGCTCAGAATTTCGAGCTGGCCGTCAGCATCATCAAGCGGTCGTTCGACTCGCGCAGACGCCCCGACAAGGTGCGAACGAAGCGCCACAAGAGCTCGTAGGCCAGCTCCCGGTCGACGAAGAGCAGATCGCGCATGTCGTCTTTGGGCAGCTTGACCAAGCTGGTGTGGTCGTGGGCGATGGCGTCGGCCGAGCGCGGCACATCGTCGTCGATCAACGACATCTCACCGAAGTGCCCGCCCTCGCGGATGATGGCGAGGGCCTCTTCGCCGAGGCCCGAGGCGTTGCGGGAGATCCGGATCGCGCCGTCGCGCACCACGTAGAGCCCGTCGCCGGGATCTCCATGGCGAAAGACGTAGTCGTTCTTCTTGAACTCGACCACCTGCGCGACCTTGCCCATGCGCTCCAGGTGCGCGGGCAGTAGACCGGAAAAGAGCGGCACCTGACCCAAGACCGCCGACAAGGGCAGCTCGGCGACCGGCGACGCGGCGGCGGGAGGCGAAGAAGAGGGCGGCGGCGCGCTACCAGCGTCGTCGTCGACGATGCCGAACTCTTCGAGACCCGATGCCATCCCCTGCACCATAGCGGAGCTGCGGCCCCTCTCGCCAGCCGGCCCACGTGCGAAGGCCCCGACCTTGCCGGTCGAGGCCCTCTTTGTTCGGGTGTTCAGGCGCCCGGGTGCGCCTTCGCGCCGGACTCGCGCCCGGACTCCGCCGGAGCTCAGCCCTGCTCGGCCAGCCAGCGCTCGGCGTCGATGGCCGCCATGCAGCCGGTGCCGGCGGCGGTGATGGCCTGGCGGTAGATCTTGTCGGCCAGGTCTCCGGCCGCGAACACCCCCTCGACCGAGGTCTGGGTGGTGCCCGGCTTCACCTTCACGTAGCCGGTCTCGTCGGTCTCGATCTGCCCGTTCAAGAAGCCCGAGTTGGGCACGTGGCCGATCGCCAAGAACATACCGGTGACGGGAAGCTCCTCCGTCTCCCCGCTTTGGGTGTCCTCGAGCACGAGAGCCTTGACCGCGTCGTCGCCGAGCACGTCTTTGACCGTGCGGTTCCAGTGCACGGTGATCTTCTCGTTTTCGAGGGTGCGGTCTTGCATGATCTTCGAGGCGCGGAACTCATCGCGGCGATGGATCACGTGCACCGAGCGGCACATGCGGGTGAGGAACTGCGCCTCCTCCATGGCCGTGTCCCCTCCGCCGATCACGGCGACGTCTTCGCCGGCGTAAAAGGCTCCGTCACAGGTCGCGCAGGCGGTCACGCCCTTGTTGCGCAGACGCTGCTCGTTGGGCAGGCCCAAGTAGCGGGCGGTCGCGCCGGTCGACAAGATGATCGCGTCGGCGGTGTAGACCTGGCCGGCCGAGACCTTGACGGTGAAGGGGCGCTTGGAGAGATCCGCCTCGACCGCCTCGTCGTAGACCACGGTGGTCCCGAAGCGTTCGGCTTGGGCTTGCAGCTCCGCCATCATCTCGGGCCCGCCGATCCCGCTGGGATAGCCGGGGTAGTTCTCGACGTCGGTGGTGGTCATCAGCTGACCGCCGGGCTCGGCTCCCGCGATCACGGTGGGCTCGAGGTTCGCCCGGGCCGCGTAGATCGCTGCGGTGTAACCAGAGGGGCCAGAGCCCAAAATGAGGACCTTCTTGTGGATCGGGGCGTCGCTCATCGAGGGCGGAGCATAGGACCCCAGACCCGCCCTCACAAGATGCGAGAGCGCCGCCCAAGCTCACGCCCGACGCGCCTCAGAGGCGGTCAGATGGGCGGGACGCGGGTGGCACGCTCGGGGCCGGCGCTTCTTCTTCGAAGCCGCTGCGATACAGCTCGGCGTAGATCCCCTCGGCCGCCATCAGCTCGGCGTGATTGCCCATCTCCGCGATCTCGCCGTCGCGCAGCACCACGATCTTGTCGGCGTGACGCACCGTGGACAAGCGGTGGGCAATCACGAGCACGCTGCGCCCCTCGAGCAGGCGCTCGATCGCGGCTTGGACCCGCTGCTCGGTGAGGCTGTCCACGCTGGCCGTCGCCTCGTCCAAGATCAGGAACTTGGGGGCGCGGGCGGCGACGCGGGCGAAGGCCAGCAGCTGCTGCTCGCCGGCCGACAGTGCCTTGCCCCGCTCCCCCACGGCGAAGTCGAGACCGCCGCGCTCTTCGATGAAACGGCGCGCCTGCACGCGCTCGAGGGCCTCCCAGATCCGCTCGGGATCCGCTTCGAGCTCCGCGTCGCCCAAGCTGACGTTGAAGCCCGCGCTGTCGTCGAACAAAAAGACGTCCTGTTGGACCATCAACAGCTCGCGCCGCAAGGTCGCCGGCGAGACGCTGGCCAGCTCGACCGACTGCACGCCACAGCTCAAGCTGATCTGTCCGGCGTAGTTCGTGTACAGACCCGTGAGCACCCGACCCAAGCTGCTCTTGCCCGAGCCGGTGCGCCCCACGATGGCCACGACTTCACCCGGTGCGACGTCGAGATCGATGCCGCGCAGCACCTCGGGGCCCTCTTCGCGGTAGCGAAAGCGCAGGTCACGGATCTGCATGCCCCCGTCCCACGCGGCGAGGGTCTCGGCGTCGGCCTCGCTCGGCGGCGGCTCGGTGGGTTCTTCGAGCAGCCCCTGGATGCGGTCCAAGGCCGCGAGGGCGCGTTGGATGGTGGCGAGCTTGCCCGAGAACTCGCTGATCGGAACAAAGATGCGCTGCAGGTACTGCACGAAGGCCGACAACAAGCCCACGGTGAGCAAGGAGGGGGCTTCGCCGGTGACCTGCGAGGCGCCAAAGTAGAGCAGCAAGGCCACGCAAAAGGCCGAGATGCCGTCCATCAAGGCGAACAAGAGCGCGTCGTAGATGTTCGAGAGCTTGGTCGCCGACAAGTAGCGACGGCCGAGCTCGGCGTACTCGTCATGGGCGGCCTTCTCGCGCCCAAAGAGCTGCAGCACGCTGATGCCCGCGAGCTGCTCGGCCAAAAACCCGGTCTGCACGCCCTGCGCGCGGCGGATCTCCAGGGACAAGCGGCGCAAGGCGGCCGCGAACCAGCGGATCAACACGAAGAGCAGAGGCGCGATCGACAAGGAGATCAAAGTGATCTTCGCGTCGAGGGCGAACATCGAGACGAGCACCGAGGCGATCACGACGACGTCCGTCAAGATCGTGAACACCCCAAAGCCCAGGGTCTCGTTGAGGGCCTCGACGTCGCTGGTCGAGCGGCTCAGTAGATTGCCGATCGGTCGCGTGTCGAAAAAGCGGGCGGGCAAGCGCAGCACGTGCGCGAAGATGTCGCGGCGCAACGCGAAGATCGCCATGTTGCCGGCCAGCTGCAGCGTGTAGACCTGCGCCGCAAAGGACGCGAACTCGAGCGCCACCAAGCCCAAGAAGCTCAGGCCCAAGACGCGAAGCGCATCGAGGTCCTTCGCGGGGATGGCCACGTCGATCGCCTCTTTGAGCATCAAGGGGCGGGCGGCGACGGTGAAGGCGACCACGGGGATCATGGCCAGGCCAAAAAAGAGCCAGCCGCGCTCGGGCCGCAGCCAGCGCCACAAGATGCGCATGAGCTCCCAGCTTCCCCGCTCGCGTTTTTTCTCAGACATGCGCGGGCCCCCCTTCGCCGTCGGGCGCCTCCGCGTCCCCGCTGCGGCTCGCCTCTTGGTGGGCGTGCGCGTGCGCGTAGGGACCGTCGCCGGCGATCAGGGCCTCGTGCGTACCGCGCTCGACCACGCGTCCGGCTTCGAGCACCAAGATCTCGTCGGCGTGCTCGAGCACCGAGGTGCGGTGAGAGACGATCACCGTGGTGGCGCCGCCGCCGGGGCGCGCGCGCAAGGCTCGGATGGCATCGACCAAGCGTGACTCGGTCTGCTGGTCGACCGCGCTGAGCACGTCGTCGAGCAACAAGAGCTTCGGGTTGCGGTAGAGCGCCCGGGCCAGGGCCGTGCGCTGACGCTGCCCCCCCGAGAGCATCACCCCGCGCTCGCCCACCACCGTGTCGAGGCCCTCGGCGAGCTGCTCGAGGTCCGGTCGCAAGCAGGCCGCATCGATGACCGACTCGAGCTGTGGATCGTGTTCGTCGGCGGCCGCGCTGGGCTGGGCTCGACGGGGATCGGCGTCCTCGCTGCGACGGTGCCCCGTCGAGGCCCCGAGCATGCGGATGTTCTCGCGCAAGGTGGCCGAGAACAAAAAGGGCGTCTGCGGCACCACGGCCAGCGCGTCGCGATAGCTGCGCAGATCCACCGCGGCCAGATCG
>JAUIJR010000570.1 GCA_030431075.1 Polyangia bacterium
CGTGCAGCAGCGCCGACGCGGCGTGCTCATCATCAAGATCCCCGCGGCCAAGCTGCAAAAGGCCATGGAAGAGCTCGCCACCTTCGGCATCGTCCAGGCCCGCCAGCTCCAAGCCCAGGACGTGACGGCCGAGTACACCGACCTCGAGTCGCGGATCCGGGTGCTGCGCGACACGCAAGCGCAGCTGCTCGAGCTGCTCAAGCAAGCCAAGAACGTCGAAGAGACCCTGCGCGTGCGCCAGGCCCTCGACCAGGTGACCATGGAGCTCGAGGTCGCGCTCGGGCGCATGCGCCAGCTCAGCGAAGCCATCTCCTTTTCGACCCTGACGGTGCAGTTCTCGGAGCGCCGTCCCCAACACCACCTGCCCTCGAGCAACGACCCCTTCCGCTGGGTCGATCAGCTCGGGGTCGAAGGCACGGAGTGGAGGTAGTCATGCGCACGCACAAGCTTCCCTTCTTTTTCGCCACCGGCGCGCTTTGCCTGGGCCTGCTCTCGGCCAGCGCCTGCACGCCCTTCAAGGTCAAGAACCCGCCCGACGGCTTCGTCGAGGTGAGCAGCTCGGACTACCTCAACCGCTACAAGGCCCTCGACAACGTGGGCATGAACATCCGCGCCTTCGACAACTTCGAAGGCGGCACGATGGAGTACTGGGCGGGCGACCTGCTCAAAAAGCTCGGCGAGCGCGAGTACACCAAGACGGCCGAGGCCAAGCTCTCGAGCCGCAACGGCGTCGAGGGCATGCGCTACGACTTCGACTACACGCCCCCCGGCAGCGCCGAAGAAGGCGGCGAGAAGCAGCCGAAGTTCTACTCGGTGGGCCTGTTCGTCACGAAGGAGTACATCGTCGTGGTCGAGCTCGCCGGCGACGCCGGACTGGCCGAGGCCTACCGCAAACGCATGGCCACCATCGCCGGTGAGCTGGCCGTGCGCCGCCGCTGAGGCCCGCCCGGTCGCTCACCCTAACGCCCGCGGCCGGGCGCGAGCCGCAGGCGCATGAAGCTCGCGTCTCCGATCCCCTCCTGGGTCCCCTCGAGCGTGCCTTCGAGCGTATGGCCGCGCGTGCTCAGGTGGGTACGCAAGCGCCCCAGCCCCGGTCGTGACTCGAGCTCCCCGGGCAGAGGTCCGCCGGGGATCCGGAGCGTGAAGGCGGCGATGTTGCCCTCGACCGCGGCCACGTCGGCGGCGCTCAGCGCCCCCACCAAGCGCGGGAAGCTACGCGCGCCGTCGAACAAGCCCGCCTCCATCTCGCTGCCGCGCAAGGCGTACTCGGGCCCGGGCCCCCGGCGCGAAAAGACGTAGGGCTCTCGGGTCTCGGCCATGGCCGCCGCGCGATCGGCCAAGCCGCCGCCCTCGCCCAGCGAGAGCCACGCGCGCCCGGCCTCGGTGGGCACCGCGAACAACTCGAGCGCCTGCTCGCGCGGGATCTGATCGGGGGCTGCGCCCTCTTCGTCGTCCTCGCTGCGCGACTCGAAGCGGTAGCGCACGAAGACCGGCGGCTGCACCTTCCAAGTCTCGCCCCGCGTCGGCTCGAGCTGGCCTTCGAGCGCCCACGCGGCGGTGGCCACCGCGTCGAGACGCGTGAGCATGTCGTGATCGTAGATGAGCGTGGGCACGGTGGGACGCGGCCCGCTGCGCGCGCTCGGCAGGGCCAGGCGCTCGGTGAGCTGCGCGTAGCTCACCGCGTCCAAGACCTCGAAGTGCGGCCCCCAGCGCTCGGCGCTCCCCGGGTGCTCGAAGAGATCGAAGATCAACAGATCCTCGAGCTCACGCACGATCAACAAGGCACGGCCGCTGTCCATGCGCAACACGACCTGCACGCCCTCGAGCTGCAAGAGCGCGTCGATGGTCGGCGTGGCCCCAAATCCAGGCGCCGTCTCGCCCGGCACGTAGCCCTCCCCGGCGATCCCCAAGCGCGAGGCGAAGCTGGCGTGCAGGGCCCGAAAACGTCCCGTGCGCCCCACCGGACCGACCAAGCGCCAGTGTCGACGCGGCAGGCGGGTCTCGGCGAGCTCGGCTTGCAAGGCATCGAAGCGCTCGGCCATCTGCGCCTCGATCGCCGGGTCGAGCTCGCAGCGGCCGCGGCGCGCGGCGCCCCGACAGCGGGAGATCCACGGCGTGATGGCGAGCTGCTGGGCGGCGACACAGCCACAGCCACGGCCGAGCCCCTCGAGCGCACGCATGGCCTCGCCCACCGCCTGCGCCTCGCTGGAGATCTGCGCGAGGGCCTCCTCGCTCGGCGGCGCGAGCCATGCGGCGCAGACCATCTCGCCTTCGGCGAAGCCGAGCTCGCGCAGATCGTAGGGCGCGAGATCGTTGCTCATCAGCCCACGGGGGATCTGCGGCCCCGGCAGCCGGGCGCGCCAGGGATCCCGCGCGGCCATCACCTCGCCCACCGCGGCCCGCTCGCAGGCGATGTAGGCGGCCTCGGGCCCGATCGCATCCATGGGATCCGCGGCCGGCCGCGAAGCCAACCACGCGAGCCCGGCGATCACGGCGAGCAACAGCCCGAGCAAGGCGAGTCTGGTGCGCGACACCCAAAGGCAGGCTAACACGCGCGCGCGCTGGGCCCCGCCTTCGCCCTCCCTGCACCGCGCCTCGCACAAAGGGCGAATCGCGCGCGCAGCTGCCCCTGCCCAAGCGCGCCCGCAAAAGCTACCCTCGGGCGGTGCCGCGCAGCTTCGCCTGGGCCGTCTACGCCCTCGCCGCTTTCGGCGTGACCCTGCTCGCCGCCTTCATGGGCAGCGAGCTCGGCTGGCCCGAGTGGGCCTTCGCGGCCCTGGCCGCGGGCGCGACCACGCTGGCCTTTCTCGCCCGCCCCCGCCTGCCCACGGGCGTGCTGGTGGCCGCGGCCTTGGCCGGGCTGGCCGCCTTTTTGGGCGCGCGCAGTGCCGACTCGATCGCCCAAAGCCGCGCGCAAAGCGAGCCGCCGAGCTACGACCTGACCCAAGACCCCCTGCCCGAAGACGCGGCGGGCTTCGTGGAGCTTCGCGGTCACCTCAACATGGAGACGCACCTCGACGAGTACCGCGTGGCCGCCGGCGATCAGCCCGACCAAAACGCGCCGGCGGACTTCGAGCTGCGCTTGTTGTTGCCGACACCCGAGCTGGCCGTCCCCGCCGACACCCGCTTCGTGGTGGCGCGCGTGCCCAAGGCAAACCCCGCCGCGCGCGATCAAGGCGTCGACGTGGGGCGCGGCGAGCTCAAAGCC
>JAUIJR010000571.1 GCA_030431075.1 Polyangia bacterium
CCGACCACGACGATCCGCATCGCGCCGTCGCCATCTCCATCGCCGTCGCCGTCGCCATCACCGTCGCCGTCACCATCGCCGTCGCCGTCACCATCGCCGTCACCGTCGCCATCCCCGGTTTCGCTCTCGGTGGTGGTGCTGGACGACTCACTCGAGGCTTCGCCCGACTCCGAGGACGCCTCGGCGTCCTCGGTCGACGAGCTCTCCTCCTCACCATCCCCACCTGATCCACCACAGGCGGCAGCGAGGGCGAGAAGGGATGAAAAGCCGAGTGCGCGAGAAGAAAAGGAAGCCGAATAACGCATGCCCGGGAGCCTAGCTGCGGCCCATGGGCCGCTCGCCGAAGGCGCCCGATGCCCTCGAAACCTATGTTCGCGCGCAGTGGTCCACGTCAACCAAGTTGGCGGGGCACGGCCATGAATCAAAACCGTGCCCCGCCACCTCGAGCCACACACCGCAACAACTCGGTGCGTGGCCTACTCCGCCGCCGCGTCTGCGTCGTCGGGCACAACCCCTTCGCCCTTCGACTCCGTCTCCTGAACCACAGAGACGGACATCAACGCGGTGGCCGAATCCTCGGAGTCACCTTCGACCTCCGCTTCCTCGCCCGCGGCCGGACGCGTGGGCACGAGCAAGCGCCGGTAGTCCGGATGACTCTTGCCGATGGCAGCGGCGAGGGTCTTTCGGAAGCCGATCAGCTCCTTGTAGAGCGTCAGTGCGGTCTCGCGCGCTTCGGCACGAAGCTCCGCGTATCCCGCCCGGCGACGAACATGAGACGCGTGAGCCCCCACGACGGCATCGATCGCCGGTTGGAGTTCCGCCATGAAGGCTTCTCTCCACTCCGGCTCCGTTTCACTGGTCGTCAGGTGCTGCTCCACCGCTGCTACGAGTGACTCGGCCCCCAAGAGCACGTCATCCGGTACCCCGCTCTTGCCCGTGTAGGTGGCCGCGTCGAGCGAGGGGATCGCCGTCTGAACGACGGGAATCCACATCCGCACCAGGCGAGCCAGCTCTTCGAGCTCGGCCCTCCCCTGCAGCTGCTTTTGTTTGCGCCCCGGATCGTCGCTGTTCACGGCGTCGTAGGCGGCTGCGAAGGCCTTTGCCTTCTGGTCCAAACTACCAACGAAGGCCGCGATCGACGCTTCGTTGTCCTTGTGTTTACTGAGCACCTCGATGACCCGACGGGCCAGGCGGCGCAGACTCTTCTGAGAAATGGTCGTCATAGTGGACTTCCCTGGACGCGAACCCGCGTCTTTGTGCTGAACTCGGACTGGACCCGCCCGCGGATGAAGACCGCGCATCGGCCTACGACCGCCCCTCGACCGCCGAGCGCCCGCCTTGCATCTTTTCCTGCCGACCTCGGATCTTTTTTCTCCGGACGAGGTTCTTTCGCCGGAGGACGAGGTTCTTTCGCCGGAGGACGAGGTTCTTTCGCCGGAGGACGAGGTTCTTTCGCCGGAGGACGAGGTTCTTTCGCCGGAGGACGAGGTTCTTTCGCCGGCGGAAGGGGTTCTTTCGCCGCCGGACGAGGTTGGACCACCGCCGGACGAGGTTGGAGTGCCGCCGAGTCAGGGTCGGCTGGCGCGCAATGTGGACCTGCTGCTGCCGGTGTCGCCCACTAAATCGCCCCCACCGCCTTCGCGGCGATCTCCAGCATGTACATCGTCAGCATGCTGGCCGAGAGCGCGGCGGCGGTGGTCTCGAGGAGGGTCCAGGGGCGCTGGGGGCTCTCGTCGAGGAAAGTCCAAAAGGGGAAGCTGGCGAGGAAGTAGGTCGCGTAGATGGCGGAGCCGAAGGCCAGCATTCGGTCCATGTGCTGGTAGTAAAAGTTCTCGGCCATCAGGGGGTTGGCCATCGCCTTGGTCTCGGCCCAGGCCCACGCGTAGCCCACGATGAGGACGAAGACCGGGAAGAGCGCGCGCCGCCCGGGGATCTTCGAGCGAAGCAGGCGGCGCAGCACCAGGTTCGCCGTCGCGTGATAGGTCATGAAGTACACGTGGGTGTACGCGTACATGATCAGCGGCACCGACTGTTTGCCCGAGCCGACCATCGCCGAGTCCAGCGTCGTCGTCGCGTTCTCGAAGCGGTAGACCATCCCGAGAACATCGAAGAAGTACTCGCTGCCGATGTAGTTGCCGAAAAAGCCGAAGACCAGCAGGTAGAGGTTCGCCTTGACCCCGTAGCTGCGCCACCAAGGCTGCTTGCCCTCTTTGATCGTGTGCCACAGGGGCACCAACAGCACCGGAAGTGCGGTCGCGGCGGCGTGAAGCAGCAGCGCCGCATCCGACCAGCTCGAGTGTTTGCCCGTCAGCATCACGATGGCCATCGAGGCCATCCACACCGGGCTGTACAGGAGGAAGAACTTCTCGACCCAGGCCTTGTCGGGGTTCGGGGAGAACCAGCCGGTGGCCAAAGTCGAGGCCTCGCTCATCTCCGGGATCTCAGCGCCCGGTCAGGGCGATCTTCACCATCGCCAAGGCGTTTTTGACCTTCTCGGTCTTCGACGGCGCCTCACGGATGGGGCGGTGACCCGGCAGCATCGTGCCTTTGGCCTGCACGTGGATCTTACGTTTGACCACGTCGGACAAGACGCCGGCGCCCGCCAATTGGAAAAAGCAGTCCTTCGCGTTGCCGAAGTCGAAAAAGTCGCGCTGCCACTTCCACTGCCAGTTGCCCGCGTACTCGAACCATGAGCCACCGATGCCGGCGACCGTATAGGGCGTCCCATCGGCGCGCTTGTAGGGGGCCATCTGCTTCCAAAATCCGATCACCGTGCCGCGGCGCTCGTCGATGATGATGTCGTGGTAGGGGTACTCCCAGTCCTCGAAGCCCTTCATCTGGTAGCCGAGGGCCACTTCGCAGATGTCCTTGCGGCTGCGAACCTCGAACTCCTCGTTGGGGCCGATGTTCCAGCCGTAGACCGCATCTTCGGTGTACATGGGGCCCAAGTGCCGCGTCCAATCGTTGTCGCGCTCGGCGTCGACGTTGGCTTGGAGCCAGCGCTCGACCATCTCCTCGAGTTCTTCGCGGGGATAGGCCTTGTTGGGAGGGGTGATGGAGTCGATGCGTCGTCGCGGCATGTTGGGCCTCACTCGATGCGAAGGGCGTGGTTGGGGCAGTAGCGGACGGCCGCCTCGACTTTGGCGCGAGAGTCCGCGTCGACCTCGGGCTCGAGGACCGTCAGCGTGCCGTCGGTGGCGACCTCGAA
>JAUIJR010000572.1 GCA_030431075.1 Polyangia bacterium
CGGGGTCTTGCGCCCCGAAGACCCCAGCGACTTCCTGGCGCTGAGCCAGATGCCCCTCGAAGCGACCTGGGAGGCCATGGCCGCGCTGCCCGACACCGGTCTTTGCCGCCAAGTCGGCGTCTCGAACTTCAACGCCCAACAGATCGAGCGCGTGAGCGAGGCCGTCGGCCGTGTCCCCGCCGTCAACCAGATCGAGCTGCATCCCTACCTCGCACAGCGCGAGCTTCTGGCCGCGATGGCCTCGCGGGGGATCGTGGCTACGGCCTACTGCCCCTTGGGTTCGGGCGGCCGCCCGCCGGGGATGCAACGCGAGGACGAGCGGCGCTTGCTCGACGATCCCATCTTGGCCTCGACGGCCGAGCGCTTGGGCGCGACGCCCGCCCAAGTCCTCATCGCCTGGGCGCTCGCGCGCGGCAGCTCCGTCATCCCCAAGTCGACGACGCCCAAGCGCATCGAAGAGAACTTCGGCGCGAGCACCCTCGAGCTCGACGCGGCGGCACGCGAGAGCCTCGACGGCCTCGACCGACACGAGCGCTACGTGAGCGGCGAGTTTTGGTGCCCGCCCGGCTCGCCGTACACCGTGGCGGCCTTGTGGGGCGAATGAGCCCCTTGCACGCCGCGCTGCGGGACGGCTATCGTCCGCGCCTCGTGGAGCATCAGGTCAAGACGCTCGTCCGCACTCCCCGCGTTCGCATCGACGAATGCTCCTGTGGTGCCGTGCATCTCACGATGAACGGCACCACGGTGCGCATCGACGCGGGTACGAGCCGTGAGCTGCGAGACGGCTTGGTCCACGCCCTCGCCGAGATCGACCGCCGCGTGGTGAAAGCGCCGCTGCCTTCGGCCCTTCGCGTGCGCGACAACGACGACGACGACCCGACCGTGCACTAGAGCACAGCGGGGGCCCCCTCCTCGCGCGCTCGCGCCATGGAGCCGCGCGCGCCTTTGGGGCAAGATCCACGCATGCGTCGCTGTGCTTGCGTTCCGTCGGCTCCGGTCGTCTCCTTGCTCGTCTCCCTTCTGGTCGCCCTACCTGCCTGTGGCGACGACCAAGGCAGCGACGAGGATCTGAGCGGCAGCTTCACCGACGGCGAGAGTGGAGAGTTTGGCGAGGCCTCGACGACCGAGTCGGAAGGCGAAGGCGAAGGTGAGGCCGCAGGTCCGGGGACGGACACCAGCGGCGATGGCGATGGCGATGGCGATGGCGATGGCGATGGCGATGGCGATGGTGACGGCGATGGCGATGGCGATGGCGACGGCGATGGCGACGGTGATGGTGATGGCGATGGCGACGGCGACGGCAGCGGCGATGTCGTGTGCTACCTCGGCCCCGCCCGCGACTACAGCGTCTGCCTTCCGGTGGTCACCCCGGCGCCCTTGCCGAGCGGCTATGACTACCCCGCGCCGCTCAACGGAAACCCGAACTACCGCGCGCCGGTGACCTACCTGGATCTCGAAGCCCTCGATCCCGGGGAGTCGCTCGCTCCCAACTTCGTGCTCAGCGAGTTCGCCGTAGCCAGCAAGGGCCGCTACGCGGTCGTGCAGCCTCACGCCGTCGAGTTCGTGCAAGACATGCGCGACGAAGCCGGCCCCTTGGGCATCAACTCCGGCTATCGACCGCCCGGCTACAACGCCAACATCGGCGGCGCCACATGGTCGCGCCACATGTACGGCGACGGGCTCGACATCGACCCGATCTCGATCTCCATCGATGCCCTCGAGATCCTGTGCACCCAAAACAGCGGCTTCTTGGTCGAGTACACCAGCCACGTGCACTGCGACTGGCGCAGCATCGACGCCAACGAGGTCTTCTTTGGGGCCCCCTTCGTCGGGCCACGCCCCCTGGCCGCCGGCTACGCCGCCCACATCGAGCGCCAGGACACGCACTTCTGGCTCGTCGCCGACGCCGGCTTCGACGAAGGCACGCCGGTCGTTCGCTGGGTGGCCTACGACGCGCAGGGCCAGGCCACGGGACACGGCCAAGGCTTGAGCTTCGAGGCTCCGACGGGCACGACGCGCGTGCGCAGTGACGTCGGACGGGCCCTCGAGCTCGAGTGGCGCGCGACCTGAGCCTTCACTTTTCGACCGGCCCCGCTCCGCCCCGCCGTGCCCGGCGTCGGCGGATCCACGCGTAGATGCCTTCGAGGTCCGGCCACGTGAAAAAGCAGAGGTAGGCCGCCAAGACCAAAGGCGAGAAGAGCACCGTGTACAACAACAAGGCGACGCCGCCGTGCACGACGAGGCCCCATCCCAAGAACACCCAGCGCAGGTCGGACATCCAGCGCCGGGTTCCGATCACCTCGCGGATCCAGTTTTGGAGCACGAAGGCGCCAAAGCCGATCTCCCAGTAGACGGTGATCCAAGTGACCGGGCGCAAGAGCCAGGGCTGCACGCTGGCCCACAGCTCGCTCGCCGCGAAGTGCCGGTTGTAGGGGTTGGCGAGCGTGTAATAAAGGGCGGTCCCCTCCCCGTGCCAAGTCTTGCCGTGCTTCGCCAAGCCCGTGCTCACGTACAAGATGGCCAGCTCGAAGGCGAAGAGGCGCCGACACCACACGGGAACCGGACGACGCTCGAGCCCCCGCCGCCGACGTAGCCACGCATCGACGCTCAGCCCCCGACCGCAGGGCACCAAGGCGAGCAAGAAGCAGAGCATCAAGGCGAGCTGGTCTGGATAGGCGTAGAGCATGGGGTTGCGCCCCATCAAGCTCACCCACGCCGCAAAGGAGAGCAGGCCCATCACCGGCGTGAGCAGCCCGATCAACCACCCCAGGTGGGCCAGCACGGCGGCGCCGAAAAACACGCGGACCCACGTCGGGTCCGCGATGTACAAGCCCGCGAACCACGCCTGTTCGTGTCCCTTGCGCGGGGGCAGAAGCAAGCTCGCGCGCTCGGGAAAAGCGAGACGAGCGAAGCGCCCCGCGATCGGGCTCTCGTCGGAAAAGTAGGCTCCGACCGCGCCGAGATGCGCGAGCAAACTGATCAGCAGGACCAAGACGATCGCGATGCGCAGCGCTCCGAGGGCCCGCGGATCTTCTTCGCGCGACAAGGCCGCGTCGAGACCCCGAGCGAAGGCTCGCACGCCGCCTTCGAGCGCGCTCACGGCCGTCCCCCTTTCGCCTTGCGTTTCGCCTTCGCGTCGAGCTCGGCCTTCGCGGCCGCCAGGGCCTCCGGCGCCCACAACTCCGGGTTGTTCTCGAGATCG
>JAUIJR010000573.1 GCA_030431075.1 Polyangia bacterium
GTAGTCGGTGAGGAGGCCGAGGCTGAGGCGGGGGTGGGGTTGGCCTTGGAGGCCGGCACCGAGGGAGGGGCGCAGCATGGCGAGCAAGAAGGCCTCGTAGCCGTCGATGTAGGTGCCGCGCTCCAAGGCGGCGTGGGCGAAGCCCCAGATCCGGTGGGCTTGGCCGCCGCCGAAGAGGCCTTCGCCGCCGGCGGCGACGGTCTTGTCGCCGGAGGGGGGGTGGTGCGTAACGGTGAGGTTGGGGCCGCCTTCGCCTACTACGCCTGGCGAATGCGACGCCAAAGCCCGCACGGTTGAGCTCAGGGCTGGCTCATCAGGGCTTCGAAGCC
The DNA here is from genome assembly GCA_030431075.1 of Polyangia bacterium. GTDB lineage: Bacteria > Myxococcota_A > Polyangia > Nannocystales > Nannocystaceae > JAUIJR01. The sequence goes on from JAUIJR010000573.1 coordinate 330, forward strand.
GTTGCCGCGGCGCAAGAGCATGTCGTCGAGGCCGTCGGCGTCGAGATCGATCAGGGCGAGGGCGTCGCCGTCGGCGTCGAGCTCGTACCAGGTCTCGGTGGGGGCGCCGGGGTTGAGGCCGACGATGATGCGCTGGCCGTCGGGGGAGATGATCGAGACGGCGAGGTCGGCTTCGGGGCTACCGTCGAGGTTGCCGATCTCCAAGCTGCGTAGCAGGCCGCACTGCACACACGGGCAAAGCGGACATAGCAGCTCGGCGGGGAATTCCACGGGCTCGGCCAGGCCGTCGGCTTCGCCACTCATCACGAAGAGACTGCCGGTGTAGCTCGAGTAGCTCAGCAGATCGTCGCGGCCGTCACCGTCGAGGTCGCCGACGGCGAGGCCAACGACTTGCTCTGCGATCATCGGGCCCGGCGTCTCGATCAGGTCGTCGCCCACCGCTTCGATCATGCGCAGGGGTTGGGGCTGGCCGGCGCAGCTGGCCGTGAGCACGACGAGTTGGTCCTTGTCGGCGAAGTTGCCACGCGCCACCTCGACCGCGCCGCAGGGGAGCTGCGCCGGTGTCGTGCCCGAGCTCTCGTAGAACTGACCGGCGCCATCGGAGATCCAGGCCGAGACGACGTCCGGGGCGTCACCAAAGGCGACGAGGTCTCCTTTGGCGTCACCGGAAAATTCGAAGGGGACCAGGCCATTGGCGAACACGGGCAGCCCTTGGCTCAGGTGGGCTTGCGTCGGCGCGCTGCTGTCCAAACTCAGCGTGAGCACCGTGCCCCCGACCGCTCGCCCGATGAGCAGCTCGTCCTTGTCGTCACCCATGACATCCGCCGCAAAGCCGATCCCCACCGCGGCGTCGTCGCTGTCCCACGGCGGAGGAAAGTCGTAGCTCGCCGCCTGCGTGAGCACACCTCCGCCATCGCTGCGCCACACCGTCAGCTCGCGCCCGACCCCGTCGTAGACGCCGAGCTGATCGACCGCCGGGTCGGTAAAACGACCCAGCACCAGCTGCCCCCACGGAAGCGGCGTGTCTGCGTACTCGAAGCAGTACACCCCCGCCTTGGCCTCGCCGTCCCCGCAGCTCGGATCGTCGCCGCGATAGAGATCGTCTTCGGGCAGGTCGCTGCCGCCGTCGCTCGTGTCCGTGCTCTCCGTCGAGGACACGCTCGTCGCCGTGCTCTCGCTCCCGGCACTCGTAGCCTCGCTCGCCGCGGACTCCTCGCTTTCCGACGCCGATTCCGACTCCGGCGCCGACTCGCTCGCGCTCTCGTCTCCCCCGGCCGGCGTACGACTGCAACTCGGGCCAAACAAGCCGAAGGCGGCGATGCAGCTGCCTACAACGAAGCCACGCCCGAGCTCCGCGCGTCGATCGGGCCACCGCCTCGTCTGATTCTCCTGCCTTGGAATCACCCCACACAAAGCGTAGCGCAAACGCCCGCGCCGCCGACGATTTCGTTGTCGCAGTGGCCGTAGCCGCAGTCGGAGTTCAGGTTGCAGTCGCCGCCGGGGGGGACGGGGTCGGTGCAGGTGCCGGCGCTGCCGATGACTTCGCACTGGTAGGGCTCTTGGCACTCGTAGTTGGAGATGCAGCTCGCGCCGTAGGGCAGGCGGGCTGGGGCGCAGACGTCGTCGACGAGGTCGCACTCGCCGGTGGTGCACATGCGGTCTTGTGTGCAGGGCTGCCCTTCTTCGACCAAGGGCGTGACCAAGTCCGCGCAGGCGGGGTCGTCGACCAAGTCGGCAAAGGGATCTCCCTTGGCGTGCCAGTCCTCGCAGCTGGCCGCGTCGATGGCGGCCGCGCAGTCGTAGGTCCCCTCGGCGTCGTAGTCGATGCTGCCCGCCGCCTCGAGGTCGAGCAGCCCGCCCTCTTCGTAGCTCAACAAGCCGGCCATGATCGCCACGCAGCTCGGCACATCGGTCGGCGTCGGATCGTAAAAGCCCACGATCTCGTCGAGCTCCTCTTGCCCACAACAGCCAAAGATCTTCTCGCAGTAGGCCAAGGCCATCGCGTCCGTCCCGCTCGGCTCACCTCCGGTCTCCTCACCCGACTCCTGACTGGTCGCCGTGCTCTCGCCCGACGCCTCACTGCCCTCCCCCGACTCCCCCGCGCTCGAGCTCGAGCTCGCGTCGCCCTCGTCTTGCTGGGCGTCGTCACCACAAGCTCCGAGCGCCAGACACACGAAACCCACGAGCACGATTCGACGCATACCCCCAGTCTACCGAGCCCCCGAACCCCCGCCACCGCGCCAATGCGCACCCGATGCCTCCGATCCCGCCCGATCCCGCCCGGTCCCGCGGTAGGCCTCCCGGGCCCGCTACAATGACCTCCGACCCCCATCCCCCGTGCTCCGCCTCCTCGCCCTCGCCTCGCTCGTCGCCCTGGCCACCGCCTGCCCGCGCGTGTGCACGGAGGCGAGCTGCGGCAGCGAGATCGCCACGCTGGTCAGCTTGCCCGCGGACTTCGACGCCACCCGCTTCGAGCTCGTCGTCGAGCGTTCGGGACCGGGCTCCAATCCGGTGCGCTTCGACTGCACCAAGGCCGAGCGCTTCGAATGCACGCCCGCCATCGAAGCCGGCGTCGCGCCCATCGACCATGGCGAAGGCGAGCGCCTTCGCGTCGACACCCTCGGCGACACCCCCGAGACCGCTGCCACCCTCCGCTTCGAAGTCCACAACCCCGGCGGCCAAGTCGCCTCCGCGAGCTTCGAGCCCGACTGGTTCGAAGTTCACCCCAACGGCCCCGACTGCCCGCCCCACTGCTGGCAAGCCTCCGTGGTCGAGCTGATGCTCGAGCTGGACGCCGGCTGAGGCGAAAGCTCCCCATGCCCGTCGACTTCCACCCGCGCGCCCTCACCATCGTTTGCAGCGACCTCG